>DATEZM010000081.1:0-19939 GCA_035255625.1 Rhizomicrobium sp.
TGCCGACGCTCAACACCGCCAAGGCCGATGGCGCGAAGGTCGCCGGCGCCTATGTCGTGAGCCGCCGCGGTGAGACCAACTTCACCCGCTATCTCAATGTTTTCCAGCCGATCATTGTTTCGGTCGATAGCGCTGGGATCGTGACGGTGCCGATCCTGGTCGACGCCGCCGGCCAGCCCAAGCACTGGCGCGAGGTAAAACCGTTCGTCTGGCAGGAAGTGAATGGCAAGAGCCTCGTGCAGGCCAAGCTGGTCGACGGCAAGGTCAGCCAGATCGGCACGGACGACATCGGTCCGATCGTGGTGCTAATGCCGGCGCCTCTCTCGCTGGCGCCGTGGAACTTCTATCTCCTCGTCGCGACGCTCGCGATCTTCGTGCTGACGGTACTGCTCTGGCCGATCAAGGCGGTGCTGCGCTGGCGTTATGACCGGCCGCTGGCGCTCATCGGCCGGGCGCGGACGCTCTACCGCCTGACGCGGGTGGTCGCTCTGGTCGACCTCGCCGCGTTAACGGGATTTCCACTCGCCTTCCTGGTGCTGACGTCCCATTTGGCGAGTCTGCCACCCAGCATCGACTGGCTGTTCCGCGGGCTGCAGCTGCTGACGCTCATCGGCGTGATTGGGACTGTGGTTCCAGTCTGGGAGTTCGCCACCGCAATCGGCGATCGGGCGCGGCCCTGGTGGACCAAGGCGACCGACCTCCTGATCGTGCTGGCCGCCCTGGCAACGGTGTGGTTCGCGTTCAGCCAGCATCTGCTGACGCTGGGACTCAAATACTAGGCAAGTGTACGGCCGAATTTTCGGCCTGAAACCGGCCATTTGGCCCGAAAAATGTCCTTCAGTGGCCGGTGGCCATTGGGGTTCCTTAATCGCGCGCCCATATAGTTTATTCGGTTCGTCTCCCGAAAGGTCGCTCCATGGTCGCTTTTCTCCGCTGGTCCAGATCCATCGGCCTTGGTGTCCTGAACGGCATCGCCCGGTTCGCCGTTTTCGTGTTGCTGATATTTGCAGTCCTGATTGTGGTCGGATTGTTCCGCGGCGACGGGCTGCCCTCCAACATGGTCCTGGCGCTCGACCTGCGAGAACCGCTGGCGGATTCGATCAACACGACGTTCGCTTTTGAATCTCATCCCGTCACCGTGATGGACATCGTCCTGGCACTTGACGCGGCCGAGCGCGATCCGCGCGTCAAGGGCGTCGTTCTGCGTATTGGCAGCGCCAACCTGCCCGTCGCCCAGGCGGAGGAGATTGGTGGCGCGCTGAAGCGGTTTCGTACCAGCGGCAAGTTCGTTCTCGCCCATGCCACAGGCTTCGACGCGGCCGGTCTCGGCGATTATCTGACGGCATCCGCTGCGAGCGAGATCTGGATGCAGCCGCATGCTCCGTTCACTGCTTCGGGCGAGGGTGGCACGCAGATTTACCTACGCGGCCTGCTCGACAAGATTCAGGCCGATCCGCAGATCGTCAAACGCTCCGACTACAAGAGCGCTGCCGACCAGTACATGGAAAAGAACATGACGCCGGCCGATCGCATGCAGACCACGCGTCTGCTGCAGTCGTGGTACGACAGCGCAACGGCGGGTGCGGCCGCGGCGCGCCATGTGCCTTATGACAAATTGGTGCTGGCGCTCAACGCCAGCCCGCAGTTCACCGAGGACGCCCGCGCCAGAGGCTTGGTTGACAAGATCGGCTTCGACGACGACGTCCAGAGCGCTGCTCTCGCGCGTGCCGGCGACGGTGCCAAGCTCGTGCCGTTCGAGCGCTTCGTCGCCGCCCGGCGTGACAGGTCGGGCTTTGAAACCGGCCCGCGCATCGCCTTGATCGAAGCCTCGGGCGAGATCTTCGATGGCGGTGCGGGCGGTAATACCAATGTCATCGCCAGCGACGACCTCGCTATGGCGATCCGGACTGCAACCAAGGACAACGACGTCCGCGCGATCATCCTGCGCGTCGACTCCCCCGGCGGCTCGGTCACCGCATCCGACCAGATCCTGGACGCCGTCAAGAAGGCGCAGAAGGCGGGCAAGCCGGTGGTCGTCAGCATGGGCGGCGTCGCGGCTTCCGGCGGCTACTACATTTCCTCCTCGGCCAACCGCATTGTCGCCGAACCTGGCACCATCACAGGTTCGATCGGCGTTCTGACCGGCAAGGTCTCGTTCGAGCGCAGCTTGGCACTGGTCGGCGTCGGCACCGACACAATCGGCATTGGTCCCAACGCGCTCTACAATTCGCCGTTCCAGCCCTATACGGACGCGCAACTTGCAGCCCTGAACCGCGAGGCGGACACGATCTATGCCGACTTCACCGCAAAAGTGGCGGCGGGGCGCAAGCTACCTCTTGCCAAGGTACAGGACATCGCGAAGGGCCGTGTGTGGTCTGGCGCCGATGCCCGCGGCAACGGTCTGGTCGACCAATTGGGCGGCTTCTGGACCGCGACGGACGACGCCAAGAAACTCGCCGGCATCGCGCCGGACACCCGTGTCTCGTTCCGCCTTTTCCCGCGCCCAAAGGGCTTGGCAGAGGCTCTCGATATGCTGTTGGGTGGTTCGTCCTCGGCGGTGCGTGCGGTGCAGACGTTCGAGTCGCTGATGGATGCGCCGCCGGTGCGCGCGGCGGTCGGCGCGGTCAGCGATCTGCCGCGCAGCGGCGTCGAACTGCGTGCGGTCAATCTGCCGCGCTAGGAACTCGTCTTCACCAGCCTGAAACGGCTCAATTGCTGCTGTGCCGGGGCGAAGTCGGGCTCGGCCTTCAGCGCCGCCTGGAAGTCGTGATAGGCCGCCTCGACATTGCCGAGACTCTCGTCGGCCAGCCCGCGGTTATAATAAGCGATCTCGCTCCGCTTCACGCCGAGTGCGATGGCTTGGTCGGAGTCGTGCAATGCGTCGGCGTAACGATGGAGTGCTATCAGCGTGGCGCTGCGGTTGAGATAGGCGATGCCCGGATTGACTCCGATCGAGATGGCCGCCTGGTAGTCGTCCATTGCCCCGTCCATGTCTTGCGTTCGCGCCCGCTCGATGGCGCGGTTGATCAGTGTCGCTGTACGATCGACACCGGAAAGCACATCGTGCGCAAGGGCGTCGGAGCAGATGCGCACGCCGTCTCTGGCGTTCAAATCATGCTCGGTGTGCAGATAGCACACGCGCGCCACGCCATTTCCAAGCACCGATTCCGCGGCATTCGCGGCAAGAGGGGACACGCCAAGCGCCGCCACGACGGCGACTGCAACACGCCGCGCTGACACCAACCGCACCGCTTAGGAACTGCTGCCCGGATGAACGACCTTGAAGCGGGTCAACTGGTCCTTAGCCGGCTGAAAGTTCGGTTGCGTTTTGAGCGCGGCATTGTAGTCGGCATAGGCCGATTGGACGTCGCCCAGTCCTTCCTCCGCCACGGCCCGATTGAAGTAGGCGACTTCAAGCGGCATGGCGCGCAGCTCGATCGCCTTGTCGGCGTCGCGCTTGGCATCGCTGTAGCGTTTCAGGCCGAGGAGCGTCGCGCTGCGGTTGAGATAGGCGGCGGCTGCGGAGTCGTCCATCGAGATCGCTTCGCTGTAATCGTCGAGCGCGCCCTTCGTGTCGCTCATGCGGGCGCGCAGGATGCCGCGGTTGATCAGCGTTCCAACACGATCGCTCAGCGACATCGGCTGATAGGTGAGCGCTTCGGTGCACCCTTCCACCGCCGAGCCGAGATCGGCATTGGGGTCCTGCGCCTGTGCGATGCAGGTCTCCGAGGTTCCGGCACCCACAGTCTGCACTTCATGCGCAGAAACACTCTGAACGGCGAACAGAGCGAACGCGGCGGTTGCCGCAAGTACGAACTTCATGGTTGGCCTCCCGAAATTTGAAACCATCGTTCCATCCTGGGTCCGACGCGTCAATTTGGATTGCGTTCGGGATCCCGGCGGCGATTTGTTTCGTCGGCCCCCTTTTGCTAGCTTCGCGACCGCAATTCGCCGGCGGTAACGTTTCTATGATATTGGAACTAAAGGATTTTCTCATACCTGCCGAGGTCGCGCGGCTGAGCCAGCTCGCCCGGGAACTCCATTTCGTGAATGGGCGCATCTCCAACCCGAACAATCTGACCAAGGACAATCTCCAGGTCGACCCGGCCGATCCCCACGCCGCCGAGTCGACACGCATCGTCGCCGACGCCTTCGCGCGCTCGCAGATGTTTCAGGATTTCGCCTTTCCGCGCCGCGTCGCGCCGCCGCTGCTCTGTCGGTATGAGTCCGGGATGAAATACGGTGCGCATGCCGATGCGGCACACCTGATGGTCGAAGGCGAGACGCTTCGGTCCGATCTCTCCTCGACGGTATTTGTCGCCGATCCTTCGACCTATCAGGGTGGCGAACTCGTCATGCACATCGGTACGCGGCCGGTGGTGGCCAAGGGTGCGCCGGGCGAAGCGATCGTTTATCCCTCAACCATGTTGCACGAGGTGCGGCCGGTGCGCTCTGGCACGCGCGTCGTATCGATCACCTTCATCGAGAGTATGGTCCCGAACGAATACCAGCGCACACAACTCTATGAGTTGAACGAGGTGGCGGCACTGGAAGGGTTAAACATGCAATGGCAGAATCGCGTGCGGCTCGAGACCGTGCGGCAGAACCTGCTGCGTATGTGGTCGAAATAGCTCACAGCAGCGCCGCGACGCGCGGGTCTTTTCTCGCCAAACGTTCGAGAAGAACCATCCCCTTGCCGATCTCCGCCGCGTGGTCGCGCCGCGCCTGCGCCAGCAATTGGGCGCGGAATTGTGGTGAGTATTCGAATTGCTGCGGCGCTTTGGAATAGCGAGTCAGTGTCTTGCTGCGCGCGATCGACTGTGCGAAGTCAGGCGGCGCTGCAATTCCGAAATGCGCCAGAACTGCCGCTATCGTCGCGGGCAAATTGGCGAGCATCGCGTCGAAGTCGAGCGGCAGGATTCGCGATCCGCCGCCTTCCAGCGCGCGCGCCCGCGTCAGGCTTTCCACGAGCCATGTCCTTGCCACGCGTTCGCCGATCGAAACCGCTTGCGGACTACTTTCGCCCAATAGACTTCTCAGCCTTTTGGTGCGCTCAACCTCGAAACCTTCGAGGTCGACCATCACGTTGGCGCCCGCCAGCAACGTCGCAAGATAAGCCTCGGGTCTAAGGTTGAGATAGACGGCCTTGGTTTGCGGCGCCGCGGATAGCAATGCCGGCGCCAGGCGGGCCGCCGTGCTCGTCGCCTTCAGGACCACAGCGGAAGTATCAGCGAATCCGCGGCTCCAGAGCTTGAGCAGTGTTGCGAACCGGTCGGCGAAGGCGGGCGCCGCCGCGTCCTGCATCTCGGCCAAGGTCCGCAAGGGCAGAGGCTCGCGCAGTCCCAGCACATAGCCGGTCTCATCGATCAGCCGCGACAGCAATGTCGATCCGACATGGCCCGTGTGGAAGATGATGTGCAGCGGTTTCAGTTCAACGGCACCTTGCGTGGCTTCGTCGACCAGCGCGAAGTCCACCCAGTCGCCACGCAGTCCCGGCGTCAACAGGCGGTCGTCGAGGAAGCTTGCAGCGCGATAACTGGCTTCATCCAGCGGGAAGAAGAACAAAGCGTCGCGTACTAGGTCGAATTTCTGCGCGTAGCGCAGCGGCGTCGGCAACAGGTCGGCGAGGGGGTCGGCCATGGAGCTTTCGGGAGCGGCGTCGGTGGCCACTATCGCCCACGAATCCACTGCGATAACAGCCATTTTTCACCGTGCGTCGGGGCCAGACCGGCATGACGGGTGCGCCGGTCTGGCGCACCGCCAGGCTCGACATTCCAGAAGATCAGTGCGTCGCCCTTGGCCCCGCGATGGCGCCAGCCGAGATCGAGGAATGCGGTCTCGCCGCCGAGATCGGGCTCATCGAGATAGATCAGCACCGTAGCCACCCGTTGGCCGTTGCGCGCGATGTCGTCGGCGGCCTCGACGAAATCGAAGTGCGGTGCGAATTCTTCGCCGACGCGGTAGTGCAGCAGCATGGCCGGCTCCATGGCATCGGTCGAAAGCCCGGTCGCCCGCGCCATCCGCGCCCGCAGCAGCCCAAGGATCAGGTCGGACTGCACGATGTTGAAAGCCGCCGCGCTATTGCTGCGAATGCTGGCGATGCGGGCGCCCTTGCCGGCAGGATCGTAGACCTGCGCCGGCTCCAGGCGGCCGCGGCCCCGTGCGATCAGCCAATCGCATTCCGCCGCGCTGGCGAAGCCGGTGATGACGGAAATGCGCGGATCGTCGAACACATTGGTCGCTGGCGGCGGCCCCAGCCAGCGCGCGAAGTCGATCCGGCGTGCGTGCTCGGCGTATGGTGCCGCCGCAGGTGCGTCTGACAGCATCCGCAACTGCCGCGAGGCGATGTCGTGACCGCGTTCGGCGGCGCGCAGCAGATAGTCGCGCGCGACCTCAAGATTGGTCGCGAGTTGGGTGTCCTGTGCCGCCAGCACGGCGCACAGATGCAGGGCATCCGCGTCGCCTCGCTCGGCCGCATCGCGGATCATCCCGATACCGTCGGCGATCGCAAGAGGTGTCTGCGAGAGAAGACTTTCTCCCAGCAGGCGCAGTGCAGCAACGTCTCCGGCCTTGGCGGCGCGCGCGTACCAGCCACGGGCCAAATCGTGCCGCGCGGCAGCGGCAAATTGGTGCGCGAGCGCCTTTTGCGCCTCGCTATCGCCGGCGCCCGCGCGCTGTTCGAGGGGTGCGTCCATTGTTGACATCGCCGCCTCCGAGCGGCTCGAAAAGGCGATTCTAGCACGTCCCGGAAACCGACAGGAACGTCGGGTTGCTGCCGAATAACTTCTGTTCCACAGTCCGGTCGAGCCCAAAGGCCTCAGGAATGGCGATCGGCGCCGGCCAAGACCAACGCATCGCTGACTTCTTCCGAGCTGCCGATACCGCCCTCCAGGCCGGCCGGCTGGACGAAGCGGCGCGCCTGTGGGACCAGGTGCGCCTGATTGCACCGGACCATCCCCGGGCGCTGTTCCATCTCGGCCAGCATCACCTGCACCGTGGCGACCCGATGATCGCGCGCGAACTGCTTGAGCGCGCCGCCGCTGCGGATGCGAGCAATCCCGTGATCGTGCTGAATCTCTCGGCCGCCTTTCGCGCCATGGGCGACAACCGCAACGAACTGATGGCACTGGACCGTGCGCTCGCCATCGATCCCTATTTCTTTCCGGCATTGCTGGCGCGGGGGATGTATTTCGAGCGTGTCGGCAAGCCGCGCCAGGCCGCGCGCACCTACAAGGACGTCCTCACCGTCGCGCCCGCGGTGCCTGAGGAGTGGATGAAAAAGCCGCTCGAGCGTGCGCGCGAGGTCGTTGAACAGAACAGGGTGGCGCTAGATGTTTATCTCGATGACCGGCTTTCATCCCTGCGCGCCCGGGCCAATGGTCCCATGTCGCGCTTCGACGAGTGCAAGGACATTCTGACAGGCACGAAGAAGGTCATGGTGCAGCAGCCGACGCTGTTGAATTTCCCGCGCCTGCCGCCGATTCCGTTCTACGAGCGCAAGGATTTTCCTTGGCTCGCCGAGGTTGAGGCCGCGACCGATACGATCCGTGACGAATTCCTCACCCTGCGGCGCGAGGATGCGCGGGGGTTCGAGGCCTATGTCAATCATCCCGAAGGCGTGCCGCTGAACCAGTGGACGGAACTCAACCACTCGCCGAAGTGGAGTGTGTTCTTCCTGTGGAGCGACGGCGTGCGGAACGACGCCCATTGTGCGCGCTGCCCTAAAACAGCGGCGCTGCTCGACCGCGTGCCGATGGCGCACGTACCCGACGCCGCCCCAGCCGCGTTCTTTTCCACGCTGGCGCCCAAGACGCTCATCCCGCCGCATACCGGCGTGACCAATACGCGGCTGATCGTCCACTTGCCCCTTGTGGTACCAGAAGGTTGTTGGTTCCGTGTCGGCAACGAGACGCGCGAATGGCGGCGTGGCGAGGCGCTGATCTTCGACGATACGATCGAACACGAGGCCTGGAACGGCAGCGACGAGCTGCGCGCCATCTTGATCTTCGATGTCTGGAATCCCCATCTCAGCGAGGCCGAGCGCACCCTCGTCTGCGAGTTGCTCGCCGGCTACCAGGAATTCTTCAAGGGCGATTGAGAGATCAGCCCGCTTCGTAGCCGAACGCCTCGACCCAGGGTGTCAGAACAGGCAACGCGGGTGCCATCTCGTCGCGATAGTGGCGCCACACGCCGACGCCTTCGCGGTTGATGCCGCGCACGACCTGTATGGAGCTCGGCGTGCGGATGGTGCGCGACTTCGCGTGTTCGGCGAAGTCGTTCATTTGGGCGTCCCACGGCAGGCCGATGAAGCCGCAGATCGCCCGCGCTTCGCCCTCGAAGTCCTCGACCAGCGTTTCGTTGCGGGTTTGCCGCCACTCGAGTTCGAATTTCTCGCGATAGACGGCGCAAAGCGCCATCACGGAATCGTAGAATCGTGCCGCTCTTTCGATGTCGAGGAATTCGAACATCGAAGTGTTCATTGCGAAGTTGCGGCGAAAGCAGCTGAGCACGACGTCGCGTGGATCGCGCACCGCGAACAGCACCTTGGCCTTCGGGAAGAACTTGGCCACCATGGGCAGCTTGAGCGAGGTGAGCGGATATTTGTCGACGAACACCTTGCCCGTGACCTCCGCGCCGAACCCGCGCACCCGCGACCAGTACGCGGCGCGCGCCTGCACGATTTCCTCGTCTGTCAGCGTTGCCAGACGATGGCGGCCGCGCTCGTCGGTCAGGAAGTCGTGCGTCAGCGCGCCGAAGGTATCTTTCTCCTCCAACGTTGCGACCTCGGGATGGCTGGCGAGGACGTTCTCCAGCAGCGTGGTACCCGAACGCGGAAAGCCGACCAGAAAGATATGGCCGTGCGCGCCGTCGCGCGGATCGTCGGCCATTGTCTGGTGCTTCGCCGACCAGGCATGGTGGGTTGCGGTTTTGAAATGGGCCTGGAGCCAGCGGCAGTAATCCGTCGCCGTCGTGCCGGGCGTTTCGTATCGGGCAGCATAGATTCCGTACTTCTGCCGGTTGCTTTGCCTGTAGGCCGCGAACGCCTGCGCGTAGCGGCCTTGAGCGTGGCGCACATCACCAAGAACACGCCGTGCCATGGATGCCTCGAGCGGATCCTCCGGCGTGCGGCCGAGCAGCGGCGTGACCAGAATTTCGGCCATGTTGATCTCATTCTCTGCGATTGCGACGATCGCAAGAATAGTGAGTGCCGCATAATTGTCGGGGTCCAGTTCAAGCACCCGTTCCGCCAGGAGCTTGGCCGTCTGGCGGTCAGAGCGCCGCTGCGCCAGATCGGCAAGATGGACCAGCGGCTTGGCAAAAAGTGGATCGAGCGCCGTGGCGAGTTCGTACTGCTTGCGCGCCTCGTCGAGCTCGCCTGTGCGCTCCAGCGCCGAGCCGAGCGAGAACTGTGCTATGGCCTGGTCCGGCGCCATGGCCACGGTCTCGCGTAGCACGGCTAGTGCCTCCGACCAGCGCTCCAGCCGGCTCAGAAGCAGCCCATAGGCATTGCGTACGAAGAGATCCGTCGGCGCGATCGAGACCGCGAGCTTGAGGTCTTCGAGCGCCTGATCCAACCGGCCCTGCTGCGACCACCAATGGGAGCGCAGATTGAGGAGCAGCGGATGTACCAGCCCGCCGGCGAGCGCTGCGCGCGCCATCTCGATGGCATGCGGAATATCGTTGGCACCGGCGGCCCGCTCTATCTCGGCGATCGTCCTTGCGTCTTCCGCCGCGTCGCGATTACTCATAACCAAACCTTTCGACCCAGGGCGCGAGGACCGGCAGAACTGGCGCCAATTCCGCTTCGTAGTTTCGCCAATGCCCGACGCCGTCGCCCTTGATGCCGCGGATCACCTGCATGGCGCTCGGCGTGGCGCTGGCCCTTGCCCGGCCGGCAAAGTCCTGCATCGCGTCCTCATAGGCAAGCCCCAGGAACGCGCAGAGCCGCCGCACTTCGCCGGCGAAATCGGCTACGACATCCTCATTGCGTATGTCGAACCAGGGAACCGGCAACGCCGTGCGAAACGTTCCGGCGAGCTGCATGGTGCGGTCGTAGAACTCGGCCGTCCCTGCGAGAGTCAGGAATTCGTAGACATAGGCGTTCATGGCGAACAGGCGGCGGAAGCAGCTGAGCACTATGTCGCGCGGATCGCGCGCTGCGAAGACGATCTTCGCCTCGGGAAACAGCTTGGCGACAAGGGGAAGGTGAAGTGTGTTGAACGGCGCCTGATCGACGATGACCCGGCCCTGCGCCGCGACGCCCTCGTCGCGCACGCCTGCGAAATAGACCTGGCGCAGCCGCGCGACTTCCGTGGGCGGCATCTCGCTCAGTCTTGCGAGTCCGCCGGGCGAATGAATGAACGTCTGCAGTCCTTCGGCGAGAAGCGGCTTCTCCTCGATTGTCGAGACGCGGGAATGCGCCGCCAGGATCTGCCCGAGCAACGTCGTGCCGGAACGCGGAAATCCGATCACGAACGCAATGCCAAGTGCGCCGTCGGGGAGGGGGCCGGGCGACGCCTCTGACTGCCAGGCGACTTGCGAAGTGGCGGCGAACTCTCCTGCCAGCCGCGCGGCCAGTATGCTGCCGGTCTCCCGGCCTGGCGCACCGAAGCCGCGGTACAGCGCGCGCAGCGACTCGTTAGCAAGGGCGTAGAGAGCGAATGCGTCGGCATGGCGGCCCTGCCCATCGAGGGCGTCGGCGGCGAAGCTCGTGGCATTGGCGCGAACCAGAGGCATCATCTCCGGATTTCCCGCTATCGCGCGGGCACGCTGCTCGGCCTCTCCGAAACGGCCGTCGCCGAGATCGCAAACGACATGGGCGAAGTGCGCGACGGCGTGGTGAGGGTGCCTGGTCAGCGCCTCGTCGGCGAAGGTGCGCGCTCTGTCGTGATCGCCGCGTCGCGCCGCCAGCGACGCAAGCCGTGCGACCGCGTCCGTCATGGCGGGATCGAGCCGGTGCGCTTCCCGATAGGATCGTTCCGCGCGTTCGAGCTGGCCGAGCTGCTCCTCGGCGAAACCCTCGTAATAGTGGGCCTGCGCGGAAAACGGTTCGGCCGCGATCACGGCCTGAAAGGCCCTGGCGGCGAGGGCGAACTGGCCCGCGTCGAGCGCACGAAGTGCCAGCGCGATGGCTGCATCGCGGTCGTCGCGGCGCAAGGCGCTGTCGACGGCATTCAGGAACGGCCGCGAGTCGGCAGACAGGCCGCTCATGGCTTCGAGGGAAGTCGCGTGGCCGCCATGCCGGGCTTTAGGCCGCGCGCCGCCCGGCTGTCAACGCGACCGCCACAAAAGGAAACGGCGGCCTTTCGGGCCGCCGTTCCAGGCTATTCGGGTTGCTACGATCAGAGCTTGATCGAACCGCCCACGAAGATGACCCGGCCCAACGCATCGTAGGTGTTGGGGAAGGTGTTGTTGTTGATGGAACTCGCCGGCGCGGAGTTGTTGTCCGTGAGCGGCGGGTCCTTGTCGAACAGGTTGCGAACGCCTGCGCGCAGGTCGATCGCATCGGTGACCGACCAGGTGCCGGACAGGTCGAAGTAGTCGTAAGCACCCCAGCCGAGCGTCGGTGTATTAACGAACGGGAAGCCCGTGCCCGGGTTCAAGTAGTCGCCCGTGCCCACCTGGTTGAGTTCGAAGTGGATGCCCGACAGGTGCCGCCAACGCAGCGACAGAGAGAAGTCGCCCTTGTTGTCGGTCCAGGTCACGCGGACATTCGACTTCCACCGGTTCTGCGGTTCGCCGCAGTTCGCGCCATAAACACCGGCGCAATGTGAGATCGGGGAGCCCGGGAACGACGTGTTGTTCTCGGTGACCAGCGTGGCCACTCCGTTGAACCCAAGCTGACCCCACTTCTCCAAGCCCAGGTCGTTCAGGTCGAGATCGTAGTTGATCTCGGTATCGATGCCCTGAACCTCGTCGCTGGCGATGTTGCCTTCGGCCGAGATCACAAAGCCCTGGTTCTGGGTTCCGATCGTGCCCAGCGCGTCACGATGAACGAACGAGCAGTATGGATTTGCTGCGCTCTGCGTCGGGTTCAGCGTCGTGCTGTAGCAATTGGCCAGGATGGTCGAGATCGGTGTGGCCGAGATGAAGCCACCGATCTTGATGTTGTAGAAGTCGACCGTCGCGGTGAAGCCCGGAATGAAGGTCGGCGTGAACACGATACCCAGCGTCCAGGAGTCGGAAGTTTCCGGCTTCAGGAAGGGGTTGCCGCCTGTCGCTGCCTGGCACTGGTTGGTCGGGCAGTTGAGCGTGGCGGTAAACACCGAGCCCGCCGGGACGCCGGTTGCCTCGCAAAGCGCAGCGGTGGTTACGATTGTGGCAACCGCAGAGCACGGGTCCTTGCCGGGGTTTGCCGACGAACCGCCCGCCGGGGTGAACAGTTCCGACACGTTGGGCGCACGGATCGAGTGCGAGAACCCGCCGCGGACGCGGAGGTCGTCGATGGGCTGCCACTCGAGGCCGATGGTGTAGGTGTTCGCGTCGCCCGCCGTGTTGTAGTGATCGTAACGATAGGCAAGGTGAGCTTGCAGGCTCTCCATGAACGGCGCGTCCTCGACGATCGGAACGTTGAACTCCATGTAGCCTTCGCCCACGTCGAACCCGCCGCCGGTCGCCACAGTCGACTCGAAGCCGACCAGGTTACCCGTTTGCAGGTTGTGGTCGGGCATGTTGTGCGACTCTTCCTGGCGATATTCGACGCCGATAGCCGCACCGACCGGCTCCTTCGCCCACGGGCTCTGGATGCCCGCAAAGCCAAGATCGCCAGTCGCCGTGGCCTGAACGTCCCACTGATCGACGGAAGCGATGTCGACCAGGTTTTCGCGAATATAGGCCACGTTCGCCGCTGTCAGACCGCCAGCCGTGAAGAAGTTGAGTGGCGAGCAGTTGGCGCTGTCCTGCGTGCAAACTGCGGTCGCTGGCGTCAAGCCGGTCACCAGCAAGCCATTCTGGAAGTTCTGCTTGAGGGCGTCGTTCTGGAGAAATGCGGTTGAGTCCGTGTGGCCGTACTGAGCTGAAATGTCGTAGTTCCAGCCATAGCCGAGACCGCCGCGGGCACCCATCACCATCTGGAAGGCCGAGTGATCGTTGGTGCTGATGCGCGGACCGACTGCAGTAAGACGCAGGGCGGTGCTCACCAGACGGGTCGTGAGGTCGGGATCGGCGTTCAGCGTGACGTTGGTGCCCGGACCACCGGCAACCGTTGCGCATTGCGCCGCGATGGTGCCGGCCGTCGTGGTGGTGCCGAAGATCGCCTGGCGAACCGAGGCCGACATTTCGGGGTTGCCGCAGTTGACGTTGAAGTTGGCCGTCATTGGCGACGGGCCGAGCTGCGAGGTCGAGGTGTTATCCGAGAACGTCAGGCGCGAGTAGAAGTCGATGCCTGGCGTGATCTGATAGTGTGCCGTGCCGCCGAACCCATAACGCTGGCCTTCGGTCTGCAGGTACTGGTAGGGCGCGAAGTTGAAGGTACGGCCGTCATAGGCCGCGATGCCGCCACCCGAAGTGAACATCGTGCCGCCGCCAACCGTCGGCCCGCCGAGCGAAGCCGACTTGATGCGGCCTTCAGCGATGGTGCCCGAACCGGAGTAGCAGAAGCCGCCAAAATGGGTCGCCGGAAAGGCTCCGCCGCAGCCGCCCGTATAGTTCGTGGCCGCCAGTGCGTGGGCGCTGAAGGTGCGCTCGGCACCCGTCACCGGATCGCGATGCGCGTATTCGCCATAGATCGTGACGTTGCCCTTGCCGTCGGCGGAGTTCACGCCGAGCAGGAAGCTCGTGTCGTTCTTCTCGCCGTCGCTGTGATCGGTCTCGGAGAACTGGCTGTCGACTGTAAGACCCTCAAAATCCTTCTTGAGGATGATGTTCACGACGCCGGCGACCGCGTCCGAGCCGTACACGGCCGAGGCGCCGCCGGTCAGAACTTCGATGCGCTCGACCATCGCGGCCGGGATCTGGTTGGTGTCGACATCCAGCGAGGCGTCGGCTGCGACGAGGCGCTTGCCGTCCACCAGCACCAGGGTGCGCTTCGTGCCGAGATTGCGCAGGTCGACGGTGGCGATACCGCCGGTGCCGTTGTCTACGGAGTCGCCGTCGCCGTCGTTCACGACCGAGGGAAGCGTCTGCAGGGCACCAGAGATGCTGGTCGTACCTTCGAGCTTCATCTCGTGGTCGCCGAGCGCGGTGACTGGGCTCGACGAATAGATGCCCACTTGCGGGATGCGCGAGCCGGTCACGACCACAGTTTCGGTTGCGGTATCAGCTCTGGCAGGTGCCGAGAGGCTGAGAGCCGATGCAGTCGCGGCACCGAGCATAAGGGCCGCGCGTAGGCTTGAGTTGGTCACTTGAAACACTTGGGAACCCCCTTGGTTCTGTCGTAACGACGTTGCGTGAAGCTAAAGCTCGGCTGATCCCCAGCCCTGCACCCGCGAGCCGTACGTATCGGCGACGCGGTTTTGCCTCAATTGACTGGAAGCTACGTCCCTATCGATTGAGGGTCAAAACGGAATCGCTCTATTGCGAAATTCGCGCGACGGATGTTGCATTTAGGTGTCAACTCGGCCGTCAGGTATTAACGGCTTTCGCGCCCACCCGAAGTTGGTTGGAATAAAAGAACAAGCGATTGATAAGGCCCGGGTTTTTGTTGCTGCGCAATAAACCATTAACACAACGGCATACCGGAACGGCTGGGCAGGCGCGGCGCGATATTTGAGCCTTTCCGGCTCAATGACTAGCTTGCGGAGAGCTTGTCCGCATTGATGGGAGCCAGAAAGCATGGCGTTCGACGCCCAGAATATGAGCAATCCTGCGGCCGTTTTGGGCCAGGTCGACCAGTTGCGCCAGGCGGGGCGGTTGACCGAGGCCGAGAATCTGTGCCGGATGCTGGTCGCTGCTCAGCCAAATTCTCCCATTGCACTCAATGCCTTAGGTCTTATCCGACGCATCAGGGGCGATCAGGCGGAGGCCGAATCGCTGATGCGGAAAGCAATCGCGGCGGCGCCGCGCGAACCGGCGCTGCACAACAATCTTGGCAATATCCTGCTCGCGCGTGGCGACATCGAAGGCGCGGAAGCGGCTTATCGTAAAGCTATCGCACTCAAGCCGGATTATCCCGAGGCTTGCTACAATCTTGGAATCGCGCTGCGCGATCAGGGCCGCAGTGACGAAGCGCTGGCCGCTCAGCGCCGTGCAGCTTCGCTGCGACCCAATTATGCGCAGGCGCTGGTGCAGCAGGGCGTGCTCCTGACCGAAAGGGGCCACGCGCAGGACGCGCTGGCACCGCTCGAAGCTGCGGCGAAGGCGGATCCGCGGCTATACGATGCGCACTACTATCGCGGCACGGCGCTCATCGATCTCGAACGCTTCGAAGAGGCCATTCCCTCCCTGCAGTCTGCCGTCGACATCGCCCCCAATCGTCATGAAGCGCGTTATGCCGTCGCCAAGGCGTTCGCGCATGTCGGTCGTGAAGACGATGCGCTGCGCGCCTATCAAACTGTGTTCGAACGCAAGCCGGATTTCCTGCCCGCGTTGCAGGATTTCACCTCGCTTGCCTGGAGCATGGGCAACGGCGCGAAAAGTCTGTCGGCCTTCGAACATGCGCGCAGCAAGGTGGGCGAGACGCCGGACCTGCTGCTTGCAGAAGCCAATCTGCGTCTGCGCTTCAGCGGCGATATTTCCATCCCGGCCGAGTCGATGCTGCGGCGCGCGCGCGACATGGCGCCGGAACGCGCCGACATCACCAATGCGCTGGCCCGCGCGCTCGTGCTGCAGGGCCGTTTGGAGCAGAGTTTTCCGATGTTTCAGGAGGCCATCAAAAGCGAACCGGAAGCCGTCCGTCACCGCCAGGACTTCGGCGAAGCCCTGCTCAGCCACGGCGAGTTCGCCGAAGCCAGGACCGTCTACCAGGACGCGCTGACACTGGATGCGTACGACCAGATCACGCTCGCTGGCCTTACGCTCGCCTATCGTGAGCTCGGCGACAGCCGTTACGGCGAACTCGTCGACTTCGATCGCTTCGTGCGCGTGTACGAGATCGCGCCGCCCCCGGGCTTCTCCGATCTCGCCGCGTTCAATCGCATGCTCGCCGAGGAACTGGAACGCCTGCACACGCGTCATGCGCCGCCGCTCGATCAGACGCTGCGCAACGGAACGCAGACGGCCGGTAGCCTCTTCAAACAGAACAGCCGCGCAATCGAAGCAGTGCGCGAACAGATCTCCGCCGCGATAGCCGATTACATTGCGAGCATGCCCGATGATGCGAACCATCCGCTGCTCGCGCGCAAGCAGAAGGATTTCGCGTTCTCCGGCTCATGGTCGTGCCGACTGCGCTCGACTGGCTATCACACCAATCATGTCCACGATCAGGGTTGGATCAGCTCGGCCTATTACGCTTCGCTACCGCAGGAAGTGGCCGAAGGCGGCCAGGGCGGACTCAAATTCGGCGAGTCGCGCTTCAAACTCGGCGGCAACGACCGGCCCGCGCGCATCGTTCCGCCCGCGGTCGGCAAGCTGGCGCTGTTCCCCTCCTATTTCTGGCACGGCACGGTGCCGTTCCAGTCGTCCGACGTGCGATTGAGTATTGCGTTTGACGTCACGCCGGGCAGCACACCGCCGCGCCGGCCCTTGCTGGCAAAGTATTGAAGTGGTTGGCCTATCTGCGCTAGACGGAGGCCGAGCTTGGGAGTTATGACATGGCCGCCAAAGCGAAGCCTGACGCAGTGCCGGTCGACGAACTCTCGTTCGAGGCCGCATTGAAGGAGTTGGAGCAGATCGTCTCGCGACTGGAGCAGGGCGAGGTCGATCTTGAGGACTCCATTGTGCTCTATGAGCGCGGCCAGGCGCTGAAGGCACATTGTGAGAAAAAGCTGAAAGCTGCGGAATCCAGGCTCGAGATGGTCGTCCACGGTGGCGGAACTGCAACGGGTTCCGAGCCGTTGGATTTGGGATCCACCTGAAGCGGGTCTTTTCTTGATTTACCGGTTAAAAAGACCGACTCTTTTTGCAATGCAATACAACGCGCCTTCGCGCGGAGAATGATTTCAAATGGCCCTGCCTACTAAGACGCCACTGCTCGATCGTATCGACGGCCCTGCTGCCCTTCGCGCCCTCGACAAGAAATATCTGCGCCAGTTCGCCGACGAGTTGCGTACCGAGATGATTGACGTCGTGTCGGTGACGGGCGGCCATCTCGGTGCCGGCCTTGGCGTCGTGGAACTCACGACGGCGCTGCACTATGTGTTCGACACGCCCAGAGACAAGATCGTCTGGGATGTCGGCCACCAGGCCTATCCGCACAAGATCGTCACCGGCCGGCGCGACCGCATGCGCTCGCTGCGCCAGGGCGGTGGCCTTTCCGGCTTCACCAAAAGAAGCGAGAGCGAGTACGACCCGTTCGGCGCCGCGCATTCGTCAACCTCGATTTCCGCCGGCCTTGGCTTCGCAGTGGCGCGCGACCTGAAGGGCGAGGGCAACAATGTCATCGCGGTGATTGGCGACGGCGCGATGAGCGCCGGCATGGCCTATGAGGCGATGAACAATGCCGGCGCGATGGATGCGCGCCTCATCGTCATCCTCAACGACAACGACATGTCGATCGCGCCGCCGGTCGGCGCGATGAGCGCCTATCTGGCGCGGCTGGTTTCGAGTCGGCCCTATCGCGGCTTGCGCAATCTCGGAAAGAAGATCGCATCCGTCCTGCCGCGCCCGATGAAGGTCGGTGCGCAGCGCGCCGAGGAATTTGCCCGCGGCATGGTCACCGGCGGCACGCTGTTCGAGGAACTCGGCTTCTACTATGTCGGCCCGATCGATGGTCACAATCTCGATCACCTGATTCCCGTGCTCGAAAATGTGCGCGACATGAAGAACGGGCCCGTACTCGTCCATGTCGTGACCAAGAAGGGCAAGGGCTACGCCCCGGCGGAAGCCGCGGCCGACAAATATCACGGCGTCGTCAAGTTCGACGTCATCACTGGCGAGCAGAAGAAGTCCAACTCCAAGGCGCCCAGCTACCAGAAGGTGTTCGGCGAGAGCCTCATCATGGAGGCGAAGAAGGACGAGCGCATCGTCGCGATCACCGCCGCCATGCCGTCGGGCACGGGCGTCGATCTGTTCCAGCAGGTGTTCCCCAAGCGCACCTTTGATGTCGGCATCGCCGAGCAGCACGCTGTGACTTTTGCCGCGGGATTGGCGGCCGAGGGCATGAAGCCCTATTGCGCGATCTATTCAACCTTCCTCCAGCGCGCCTATGACCAGGTCGTGCATGACGTGGCGATCCAATCGCTGCCGGTGCGCTTCGCGATGGACCGTGCCGGTCTCGTCGGCGCCGATGGCGCGACACATGCGGGGTCCTTCGACATCGCCTATCTCGGCACGCTGCCGAACTTCGTCCTGATGGCTGCTGCCAACGAGGCGGAACTCGTGCACATGGTCGCGACCACGACGCAGATCGACGACCGGCCGTCCGCGCTGCGCTATCCGCGCGGCGAGGGCTGGGGCACGATCGAGCGTCCACTCGAAGGCGTGCCGCTGGAGATCGGCAAGGGCAAAATCTGGAAGGAGGGCGCGTCCATCGCCATACTCTCCTATGGCACCCGCCTGCACGAGGCGCTGATGGCAGCGGAGAAATTGTCCGGCTACGGACTATCGGCCACGGTCGCCGACGCCCGTTTCGCCAAGCCACTGGATACGGACATGATCCGCCGCCTGGCGCGCGCGCACGAAGTGCTGATTACCATCGAGGAAGGTGCAGTCGGTGGCTTCGCTGCCCATGTCATGCAGTTCCTCGCTTGGGAGGGCCTGCTGGACCGCGGCCTGAAGGTGCGCCCGATGGTCTTGCCCGACAGGTTCCAGGACCAGGACACGCCCGATCGGATGTACGAAGCGGCCGGTCTCGACGCCAAGGCCATCGTCGCCACGGTGCTGAATGCCCTGGGCCGCGAACGCGAAGCGGAAGCCGCGGGCAAGATCGCCTGAGGCGAAAAATCTGGACGTAGCGCATCGTCCGATGCACTCTTCCGTCGCGCGAGACGGCTTCGACGCCGGCGCGTAAATCGACAAACCAAGGGACGCGCCATGGGATGGCGGTGCGCCCGCGCACATGAGCCAAGAGATGAACACGCCATCCACCGACGATCTCCGTGCCGACATGTTCCTTGTACGGAACGGTTACGCCAAGAGCCGCACCGAAGCACAGTCCGCCATCCGCTCCGGCCGTCTCAAGGTCAACGGCGAGATCGTGATCAAGCCATCGCGCACGCTCGATCCAGACGCGGAGATCGAATACGTCAAGCCGCATCCCTACGTCTCGCGCGGTGCGCTGAAGCTGATCGCGGCGCTGGACAAGTTCGAATTGTCGCCGAAGAAACTCATCTGCCTCGATGTCGGCGCCTCGACTGGCGGGTTCACCGAAGTGCTGCTCGAGCGCGGCGCGGCGAAGGTTTACGCCATCGATGTCGGCCACGCGCAGATGCATCCCAAGGTGCGCCGCGATGAGCGCGTCGTCGCCTGTGACGGCGTCAATGCGCGTGCGATCACGCGCAATAATGTGCCGGAGACGCCGATGGCGGTCGTCGTCGACGTCAGCTTCATCGGTCTCAAGCTCGCCCTGCCGCCGGCGCTGTCGCTTGCCGGATCCGGGGCGTTTCTGGTCGCGCTCGTCAAGCCGCAATTCGAGGTTGGGCGCTATGCCATCGGCAAGGGCGGCATCGTCAAGGACGCCGAAGCGCGCGAGGCCGCCGTCAAAAGCGTCTCCGACTGGATTGCCGAGCAGGCCGGCTGGACGGTGTCGGGCCACATCGAAAGCCCGATCGAGGGTGGCGACGGCAACCGAGAATACCTGATCGCTGCGAAGAAGGTGTGAGCGTTCTCTGCCGCCATTTCGGAAGTTGCGGCGGCTGCACGCTTTACGATCTGCCTGCCGCGGATTATCGGGCGAAGAAGCGCG
>DATEZM010000082.1:0-7145 GCA_035255625.1 Rhizomicrobium sp.
CGATGGCGGAAATTAACGTCACGCCCTTTGTCGACGTGATGCTAGTGCTGTTGCTCGTCTTTATCGTCACCGCGCCCTTGCTCACTGTCGGCGTGCCGGTCGATCTGCCCAAGACGCGCGCGCAGACGCTCGGCCAAGATCGCGAACCGCTATCCGTCACCGTAAAGCGCGACGGTAGCATCTACCTGCAGAACACGCCCATCGCGGAGGACGAACTCGTCGACAAGCTGACCGCCATTGCCGCCAACGGTTACGACCAGCGCATCTTCGTGCGCGGCGACAAATCGGTCGACTATGGAAGGATCATGGAGGTTATGGGCCTTCTTTCCGCCGCAGGCTTCACCCACATTGGCCTGGTGACCGATGTCGCAAAGCCTAAGCCTGACGAGCGCTAGTCTCAGTCCGACCACGGCGCGCGGTCCACGCGTCGGCGTGGTCGTCGCGCTGATGCTCCATGCGGCGGTCGTTGCGGCGACGCTGTTCTCGTGGCAGCACAAGCTCGAGATCGCCGACCAGTCGCCGCCGGTGGTTCCGGTCGATCTCGTGACCGTCGGCGAGAAAACCAACATTGCGCCGACGGTGCAGAAGATCGTCACGCCGCGGCGGGAGACGCCGG
Organism: Rhizomicrobium sp.; assembly: GCA_035255625.1. Classification (GTDB taxonomy): domain Bacteria; phylum Pseudomonadota; class Alphaproteobacteria; order Micropepsales; family Micropepsaceae; genus Rhizomicrobium. The sequence goes on from DATEZM010000082.1 coordinate 617, forward strand.
CGCCTTCGCCCGCGCAGCCGACTCCCGCGCCCGCTCCGGCGCCGCCACCGAAGGCTGAAGCCGCGCCGCAACTTCTGCCCACGCCGCAAGCAAAGCCGGCGCCACTCCCGCAGCCAGCCGCGAAGCCAACGCCGGCGCCGACTCCAACGAAGCCCAAGACGGATGCTTTCGCTGATCTGCTCAATAACCTGACCAAACCGGCGGCAACGCCGCGTAATGCGCGTGTCGCCGATCGTACCGTGAAAGGAATCGGTGCGATGAACGCGATGACGATGGATCTCGTCGATGCGCTCAAGAACCAGATTGCACAATGCTGGTCGCCGCCAGTTGGCGGACCCAATTCGGAACAATTGCGCCCGCAATTCCATTTGCAACTCAATCGGGACGGTACGGTCGTCGGCATGCCACAATTGACTGCACAATCCGCCGCCGAAGCAGCCGGGAACCCATATATGCGCGCGGCTGCGGACGCGGCACGGCGGGCAATCATGACCTGTCAGCCTTACAAATTGCCGCCCGACAAGTATGACACCTGGCGTGACATCACCTCGCTCGATTTCGATCCGAGCAAGATGGTCCAGTGACGGAGACGACAATGAAGTGCATCTTGCATCTGGCTGCAGCGACAGTCGCCGCGTTGTTCCTGGCGACCGGCCCCGCCGTTGCAGAACTACACGTGACGGTCGATCAGGCCAATGTTCAGCCGATGCCGATCGCCATTCCCGATTTCGCGGCACCTTCGGCTGGCGATGCGGTCGCGGGCCAGAACATTGCCAAGGTGATCCGCGCCGATCTCGACCGCTCGGGCCTGTTCCGTCCGCTCGATCAGAAGGCCTTCATCGAGAAGATCACCAACATCAATGTCGCGCCCCAGTTTGGAAGCTGGCGCGCCATCAACGCCCAGGCGCTCGTCGCCGGACAGGTGCAGAGTCAGCCCGACGGACGTCTGCGCGTCGATTTCCGGCTCTGGGACGTGTACGGCGAAAGTCAGATGATCGGGCAGCAATACTTCACCACGCCCGACAATTGGCGCCGCATCGCGCATATTATCGCCGACGCGATCTATGAGCGCATCACGGGCGAGAAGGGCTATTTCGATACGCGCGTAGTGTTCATCTCGGAGTCTGGTCCGGCGCTGGCGCGCAAGAAACGGCTCGCGGTCATGGATCAGGACGGCGCCAATCCGATCTTTCTCACGCGCGGCGATTATCTCGTGCTGACGCCGCGCTTCAATCCGACGGCTCAGATGATCGCCTACATGTCGTATATCGGTGCGAAGCCCAGGGTGTATCTGTTCGATCTCGAGAGTGGCCGGCAGGAGATGTTGGGCAATTTCCCCAACATGACATTCAGTCCGCGCTTCTCGCCCGACGGCAACAAGGTCGCGATGTCGCTGGAGTCCGGCGGCAATTCTGACGTCTACGTCATGGATCTGCGCACCCGTTCGATGACACGGCTCACCAGCGATCCGGCCATAGACACGTCGCCGTCCTTCTCGCCCGACGGCTCGCAGATCGCCTTCGAATCCGACCGGGGCGGCAGCCAGCAGATCTATCTCATGAACGCCGACGGCTCGAACCAGCACCGCATTTCCTTCCTGCCGGGACGTAACGGCACGCCGGTGTGGAGTCCGCGGGGCGATCTCATCGCGTTTACCAATCAAGGCGGCGGATTCCGCGTCGGAGTCATGAAGACCGATGGCAGTGGCGCGCGCCTCATCACCAATGGCTGGGAGGACGAAGGTCCGACTTGGGCGCCCAATGGGCGGGTAATTATGTTCGGCCGCACCGTGCAAGGCGGTCGCGGCTCCCAGATCTGGTCTATCGATGTTTCGGGCCGCAACGAGCGGCGCGTGCCGACGCCGGGAGACGCCTCTGATCCGGCCTGGTCGCCCTTGATCCAATAGGAACTCCGCCCCTAAACTTAGGTTTAGCCTGTCGTTCTGGCTCTTTTTGGCCATGAATGCGTTAGAACGTGAGTTCCTTGGCAATGCTCTCGCGGGGATTTGCGGGCGCGAGCCGACATTTGGAGGAGCCTGATTCGATGACGAAGTTTTCCATTGGTCTCAGCATCGCGACGCTTTCCGCGGCACTAATGCTGGCCGGTTGCTCGACGCCCAAGCCCGCCGCCACCGAAGCGCCGCCAATGGCGAGCGCGCCGACGAGTTCGGGTCCGAGCTCGACCATTGTTCCCGGCAGCGCAGAAGATTTGCGCGTCAACGTCGGCGACACGGTTCACTTCGCGTTCAACGAATACAACATCGAAGACAACGACAAGGCGACGCTGCAGCGCCAGGCGACTTGGCTGCAGAAATATCCGGGCATCCGCGTTACCGTCGAAGGCGATTGCGACGAGCGTGGTACGCGCGAATACAACCTCGCGCTGGGCGCTCGCAGGGCCAATGCCGTGAAGGAATATCTCGTCAGCCTCGGTGTCTCCACCGCGCGCGTGGACACGATCTCCTACGGCAAGGAACATCCGGTGTGTTCGGAATCGACCGAAGACTGCTGGGCGCAGAATCGCCGCGGCGTCACCACGATCACCGGCGGTGCGAATTCGTAAGTTTCAGTTTGTCGCATTCAAAGGGCGTCCGAGAGATCGGGCGCCCTTTCTCACAAATTCCGCCCAGCCCCATTTTGGGCTAAGTGTTCGGTGACCTTTCGGCCAGGAGGCGTGCATGCCCCAGACGAGACTGCGGATCGTCGGCGCCAGTTGCGCGGCCGCCTGCGCGCTTATGCTCACCGGCGCCGTGAGCGCCGGCACTATCGTGCCGCCAGTTCCCCTCACGATGGAGACACAATCGTCCTCGCACGGCTACATCCGCGTCGCCGATCTGTTCGGTGAGAGCGACGAGGAGAAGGCCGCGCGGCAGCAGCATGAGGATGCGCAAGACGCGCAGCTTCGCACGCTCAACGACAAGGTCCGCGACCTCGATGAAACTGTCAGCCGCCTTACGGGGCAGAACGAGGAGCTTTCCCATCGCATCACAGAGCTGAACGACAAGATCGACCGCCAGCAGAAGGATTTCGAGTATCGCCTCTGCGCGCTGGCTGCGCAGCAGCTCGGCAGCACGACTGGGCAGGGCGATGCCAATGCGGTGCCATGCCTGGGCTCTGCTCCGGTTGCCGGCGTCGTGCCGCCGCCTCAGACAGCGCCGTCGACCATTGCGCCGCGCAGCAATCCGCCGACGCAGAGTGAGCCGGGCACCCAGACCCAGCTTGCGCCGCCGCCCGGCGTACTTGGTACGCTGCCAGCCGGTTCACCCGCAGCGGCTCCCGCCAGCGACGCCGCCCACGCGCAATTCAGCACAGCGATGAACCTGCTCGCCAAGGCCCGCTATGACGAGGCCAGTGCCGCCTTCCGCAGTTTCGCCGACGCCAATCCGCAAAACGATCTGGCGCCGCAGGCGGTCTATTGGGTCGGCGACATCGCTTATGTGCAGAAGGACTACGACAGCGCGACGCGTGCCTTCGCCGAGGTGATCAAGAAATATCCCACCTCGGTCCGCGCCCCCGATAGCATGCTCAAGCTCGGCCAGGCGCTGCTCGCATCGGGCCAGAAGAAGGAAGGTTGCACCGCCCTTGCCGCGCTCCCGGCAAAATACCCTAAAGCCGCGAAAAGCCTCCTCGCGCAAGGCGCCGAGGCGCGCAAAGCCGCCGCCTGCCGCGTCGAAGCTTGAGAGCGACTTCGCGAGGGTCATGGACACGCTCATCGCGGCGGGCGCGCCCTGGCCCGGCGCGGTGGCGGTGTCGGGCGGCGGCGACTCGCTCGCCCTGATGCATTTGCTGGCCGGTTGGGCGCAGCGCACACGCCGCCCGCCGCCGATCGTCGTCACGGTCGATCACGCTTTGCGCGCCGGTTCGGTCGCCGCGGCACGCAAGGTTGCGGGTTGGGCACGCAGGGCCGGGCTCAAAACCAAGTCGTTGCGTCGAACAGGTCCGCCGCCCGTCTCGGACATCGAGGCTGAGGCGCGCAGGGCGCGCTATCGCCTGATGGGCGAATGGGCGTTGGCCAGCGGCCTGCCGGCACTTTACGTGGCACACACCGCCGACGACCAGGCGGAAACCTTCCTGCTCAGGCTCATGCGCGGCAGCGGTCTCGATGGCCTGGCCGCCATGCGTGCCATTGCGCCCTATCCGCTGCCCGGCTTCGCGCAACTCAGCGTAGTGCGGCCGCTGCTTACGCTCGCACGAGAAGATGTGCGCGGCCATCTCGCGGCTAAGAAAATCGCCTGGCTGGAAGACCCGATGAACGAGGATGACCGCTTCGCCCGCATTCGTCTGCGCAAGCTGATGCCGGCGCTGGTAGCGGCCGGGCTGTCGCGCGACCGCGTCGCTGCCGCCGCCGGCCATCTTGCCCGCGCCCGCGAAGCGCTCGACGAAGTGACCGAAGCTGTGCTGCTCCGCGTGGTGCGCCGGCGTGACGCGGTCTTGCACGTCGATGCCGCGGGGCTGACGTCGGCCCCACGCGAAGTCGCGCTGCGCGGCCTTGCGCAGCTCCTGATGGCTGTCTCCGGCGCACCCTATCGTCCACGGTTCGAGCGTCTGGAACGCCTGTTCGACCGGCTTCGGGACGGCCAATTGGGCGGCGGCGCCACGCTGCATGGCTGTCTGGTGTTTCTTGCCCCCGGGAGAGGTGGGGCCTTTGGCGCGGGAACCGTGGTGATCGCCAGGGAAACCAGCCGTTCCCGCGGCAAATAATCCGTTGTGCCATGGCGGGCGTATGTTCGATGCCGATCAGACTGCGTTAATCGGCTTTTGGCATTCTCGTTGCGATGCGGGTCCAAAACTCTTAACGTTTTGCAGGCTGGCATTCGGGTAAAAAGGACCTATCTGTTAGGTCGCTTACCGTGTTTGTGGCCCCGGCCCCCGCTCGAAAGGACGGCCCTTTGAACAATCTTCGCAATCTGGCGCTCTGGATCGTCGTCGCGCTCCTTTTGGTGTTCCTGTTCAACCTGTTCCAGGGGACGGCCAAGCAGACGAATGCGACCGTCATGTCCTATTCACAGCTGCGCCAGGAAGTGGTCCAGGGGACCATCAGCGCCGCGACCGAGCAGGGCGACGTAATCAAGGGTACGAAGAGCAACGGCCAGGCGTTCACAGCCAACATTCCCAGTGGCGGCGCCAGCGCGATCGCCGATCTGATGAACGATCACCACGTCAACGTTTCGGTGGCGCCGCCCGATGACGGCTTCAATCTGATGGCGGTGCTGCTCAACGCGCTGCCCATGCTGCTCCTGATCGCGGTGTGGATCTTTTTCATGCGCCAGCTCCAGGCTGGCGGCGGCAAGGCGATGGGTTTCGGCAAATCGCGCGCCAAAATGCTTACGGAGCGAACGGGCAGAGTGACGTTCGAAGACGTCGCCGGCGTCGACGAGGCCAAGGACGACCTCAAGGAGATCGTCGACTTCCTCAAGGATCCGCAGAAATTCCAGCGGCTGGGCGGCCGCATCCCCAAGGGCGTGCTCTTGGTCGGCCCGCCCGGCACCGGCAAGACGCTGCTTGCGCGCGCCATCGCCGGTGAAGCGAATGTGCCCTTCTTCACGATCTCGGGCTCGGACTTCGTCGAGATGTTCGTCGGTGTCGGCGCCAGTCGCGTGCGCGACATGTTCGAACAGGCCAAGAAGAACGCGCCCTGCATCGTATTCATCGACGAAATTGACGCGGTCGGCCGCCATCGCGGAGCGGGCCTCGGCGGCGGTAATGACGAGCGCGAGCAAACGCTCAACCAGTTGCTCGTGGAGATGGACGGCTTCGAATCTACCGAAGGCGTCATCCTGATCGCCGCGACCAACCGTCCCGACGTACTCGATCCGGCGTTGCTGCGGCCGGGCCGTTTTGACCGCCATGTCGTCGTTGCCAATCCCGATCTCGGCGGGCGCGAGAAGATCCTGCGCGTCCATCTGCGCAAGGTCCCGCTGGCGCCCGATGTCGAGCCGCGCACCATCGCGCGTGGCACGCCCGGCTTCTCCGGCGCCGATCTTGCCAATCTTGTCAACGAGGCGGCACTACTGGCGGCTCGTCGCGGCAAGCGCGTTGTGACCATGGCGGAGCTCGAAGACGCCAAGGACAAGGTTATGATGGGTGCCGAGCGCCGTTCGATGGTTATGAGCGAAGACGAGAAGAAGCTGACCGCCTATCACGAGGCCGGTCACGCCATCGTCGCCATCGCGGTCGAAGGCTCCGATCCGATCCACAAGGCCACCATCATCCCGCGCGGCCGCGCGCTGGGCATGGTGATGCAGCTTCCCGAACGCGACCGCCTGTCATTGACGCGCCAGAAGATGCTGGCCGACATCACGATCTTCTTCGGCGGCCGCATCGCCGAGGAGTTGATTTTCGGCCACGAGAAGGTGACGACGGGCGCCTCCAACGACATCGAAGTGGCGACCCGCATGGCCCGTGCCATGGTCACGCGCTACGGCATGTCCGACGCGCTCGGCCCGTTGGCCTATGCGGAGAACCAGGAAGAAGTCTTCCTCGGCCATTCCGTGTCGCGCACGCAGAACATCTCGGAAGCGACGGCGCAG
>DATEZM010000083.1:0-5438 GCA_035255625.1 Rhizomicrobium sp.
ATGATCGTCACCGACAGGTTGGCGAACGGCGTCGCCGCCGTGCCCGACAGCGACATCAGACCGAAGAACTCGGTCATCTTTTCGGGCGGCGCCAGCCGCGCCATCATCGTGCGCGCATTGGCGTAACCGGCCGTGATCAGCACGGCGACGCCGTTGACGATCAGCAGATAGATGACCTGCGGCCAGCTGTTGAAGAACGGCATCGCATTGATCGGCGCCGCATGTACGTCATAGGGGATGAACCAGAGAATGCGATCCGGCGCCATGGTCAGGCTGAGACAGAAGAACACCAGCGTGCCGCCGATGCTGACGAAGATCGCGCGCTTGGAGCCGAAGCGGTTGTCGAGCCAGCCGCCGACGAAACCGCCGATCACCGCGAACACGCTGAGCTCGATGCCATAGACCATCATGGTCAGCGCGCCCCAGTCGAACGTGCTCGAGGCATAGATGCCGCCGAACAGCAGCACCGCGCCCATGCCGTCGTTGAAGAAAATGCGCGCGATCAGATACATGCCGACATTGCGATAGTGCTTGAGGCTGACGATCGTGTTCCACACCGCACGCACGCCCAGCATCATCTGGCGGCGGATCGGGATGCCGGTGCTGGGCTTGTCCGGCGTCAGGAAGAACAGCGGCAGCGAAAAAATGGCCAGCCAGATGCCCGAGATCGGGCCGGTCAGGCGTTCGGGCGTATGCGCTTCGCGGCTGATGCCGAACAGCGGATGGTCCGGAATGAACGGCCAGTGCAACAGTCCTGGCGCCGAAAACGCGATGATCATGAAGCCGAGCAGCAGGATGCCGGCGAGATTGCCGAGCGACAGACCCAGTCCCGACAGGGGTCCCACCCGCTCATGCGGCGCGATGGTCGGCAGCATGGCGTTGTGGAACACGCTTGAAAATTCATAGGAGAAATTGGCCACGACGATGGCGATGGCGATCAGCCACAGCGTGCCGGTCGAGGCATGCGGCACCGCGACCCACATGCACAGCATCGCGGCGACCATCAGCACGGTGTAGACGAAGATCCACGGCTTGCGCCGTCCGCCATTGTCGGCGATGGCGCCCAGGAACGGCGCTGCGAGCGCTGTGGCGATGCCGCCCCAGGACGAGATCGCCGACCACACGATCTGGCCCTGCACCGGATCCTTGAACACGACCCGCGTGAAATAGGGTCCAAACAGATAGATCGTAACGAGAAGGACGTAAGGAATGCGGGCGCATTCGAACATCGCCCATGACACCTGGCCGAGCCTGCTGGCGATGGGCCCGCCCGTCGCCGAGACGCCACCGGGCTTGTGCAGCCATGCGGCCCAGCCTGTCGCGGCCACACCCGCCGACGAGGCAGGATCGGTCGGTTCGCCCGCTAAGGCGGAGCCGTCGGCGGCCGACGCAGGGTCCGCGTCATTGGAAGACTTCACCCGCCTCGACTCCCCAGATGTTGCGCTTGTCGACCCAGCCTTCCGTGCCGGTCGCGTCCACCTGGCACATGAGAGGCTCGCACGCCTTGAGCCATGCGACAACGCCGGGCGCGGCAAAGGCGACGATCTTGCTCTTTGGATCGGCATCGGCGCGCAGCGGGGATTTTGCGATGAACAGCACGCTGCGCCGGTCGCTCAACTGGGTGTGATGCATCCACCCGGTCGTGCCATCGACGTCCTTGACGCGGCGCCACGCGTCGAAGCTCGCCACGATCTTCACCGGGTAATCGGCGCGGCGATAGATCCACAGGATGCGGTTCGCATAGGACGGCCCCTCGCGCAAATTCGCCTCGCCGCGGCGGATCGAGGCGTAGTGCGGAACGAAGGGTGGCGTGTCGGACGTAGCGGCGGCGGCCGACGTCGCGAGCAAAGCAAGTAAGAACAATCGGAGAATCATACAACCGAGCTTAGATAACCTCTCCCGCGAGCGGGAGAGGACGCGAAAACTTGCACTTAGCGCAGCGAAGCGAAGCTAAGTGCGTCGTTTTCGCTGGTGAGGGGTACCTGCGTGGAGCTCGTCCTCACCCGAAATTCGCTTGGCGAATTTCGACCTCTCCCGCTTTGCGGGCGAGGTAACGGGAGCCCGATTGACGCCGGCGCCCTGACCACCCTAGGTTCCCATCCACGCGCTTGGTTTTGGGAACGCGGAGCAAATCCGCGGCTGCCCCCGCAACTGTGACCGGCGAGCGAACCGTCCAACTGCCACTGGAGCGATCCGGGAAGGCGGGCGGCAAGCGTCAGAGCCGGGAGCCAGGAGACCTGCCTCGCGCCGTCGTCCTGTTTCCGCCCGGGGTGTGGCGGGGACCGCGGGAGAAACCGCCGTGGCGACAGGTGGAGTCGCGCGGGGGTTCAGATGTCTTCGTTTGCCATTGGCCGCGCGCGGCTCCTGCACCGTCAGGAGATCGCCATGCATAAGTCAGCCATTCTTTTGTCCACCGCCGTTGCCGCACTTCTTTCGACGCCGGCCTTGGCCACGTCGGCCGAGGATGCTTTCCCCGTCACTGGCTTCAAAGTGGAAACGATCGTCGTCAGCGCCACGCGCACCGAACAGCCGCTGAGCGTGACCGGCGCATCCGAGTCGATCATCACCGCGCAGGATCTTGAGACCCAGCAGACCGTCTCGCTGCCCGATATTCTGAAAGAGACGCCGTCACTCGTCGTGGTGCGCAACGGCGGGCTCGGCCAGCCATCGAGCATCAGTCTGCGCGGCGGCGAGGCGGGCCAGACTGTCGTGCTGATCGACGGCGTGCGCGTGAACGACGCCAGCACCACCGACGACAGCGCCGCCACGGCGTTGGGAGACCTGCTCGTCAACAACATCGACCGCGTCGAAGTTCTGCGCGGACCGCAATCGACACTCTATGGCAGCGACGCCATCGGCGGCGTCATCAATGTGATCACCAAACGCGGTGGAGAATTCGGCCTCGACGCCAGCGCCGAAGGCGGCTCCTTCGGCACGTTCCACGCCAATATCGCGGCGCATGGCGAGGACGGCATCGTCGAATACGGCGCCGGCGCGAATTTCCTCACCGCGACCGGAACCTCAGCAGCCGACTCGCGCAACGGCAACCCCGAGAATGACGGCTACACGAATTACGGTGCCACTGTGAACTTGCGCGCCCATGTCAGCGACACCGTCAGCGTCGATCTGCGCGGCTATTACACCCACGGCCATGACGATTTCGACGACGGCTTCGGCGGGCCGCCGCTGTTTCTGGTGGCGGATTCGGCCGCCAACAACACCAACGACACCAAGACCGGCTATCTCGGGCTCAACGCCGATTTCTTCGGCGGCATGTTCCACAATCGCATCGCCGTCATCGCGACACAGGAAACCCGCGAGTTCTTCGACTCCGCCTCCGACATAACGCATCTGAACTATCAGTATTTCTCCAGCCGGCTGCGTCTGGAATATCAGGGCGTCGTCGACATCGATCCGACCGACCAGATCACCTTCGGCGCGGAGACAGAGGCGAGCACATTCCACAACAACAATTTCGGCATCTTCGCGACCTTCTCGCCGCCGTTCATCGCCGGCCATGACCGGATCAGCGGATATTACGCACAAGGCCAGTCGACTCTGTTCGACCGGCTCACGCTGACCGCCGGCGTCCGCCTCGACGACGACGATCAGTTCGGTAGCCACACCTCGTACAAATTCAACGCCGCCTGGAACATGCCGGAGTGGGGAACGACATTCCGCGCCAATATCGGCAGCGGCTTCAAGGCGCCGAGCCTGTTCCAGGAATTCGGCCCGAACTCCAATCCGATCGCGCCGCTGAAGCCGGAGTCGGCGACCGGCTGGGAAGCCGGTGTCGATCAGCGCCTGTGGGACGACCGGCTGGCGCTGTCACTCACCTGGTTCTCGCGGCACACCGGCGACCAGATCGACTTCCAGAACTGCTTTACGCCCTTCGATGCGCCCGGCTGTCCGTCGCGTGTCGCGGTGTTCGGCTACTACATCAATATCGATCGCACGCGCGCGCAAGGCATCGAGGCGACGCTGAAGGCAGACGTCACCGATACGCTGAATGTCTCGCTCACCGCCACCGATATGACAGCGAAGAACCTGATAACCGGCACCGATCTCGCGCGGCGGCCGCAGCTTCTGGCGAGTGCGGTGGTCACCTGGAATCCCTGGCCGGATGTGATTCTGGGCGGCAGCGCGACCTATCGGGGCAAGAACTTCGATGACGCGAGCAATTTCACGCCGCTGTCGGCCAGCACCCAGGTCAATCTGTTCGGCTCCTACGCGCTCGACGCCACCTGGCAGCTTTATGGCCGGGTCGACAATGTCTTCAACGACCGGTCCGAGGAGGCCCTGGGCTACGGCGTGCCCGGCACCGCCGCCTTTGCCGGCGTCCGCGCCGCTTTGTAAGCCTCCAAGGACCGTGGCAGAGTCCGGGAGACCGCCATTCTCCCGGACTTGCCATGCCCTTCGACAGCATCCTGATCGCCAATCGCGGCGAGATCGCCGTGCGCATCGCGCGCGCCGCCGGCGATCTCGGCCTGCGCAGCGTCGCGGTCTATTCCGACGACGACGCGGTCTCGGCGCATGTGAAGGCAGCCGACGAGGCGGTGGCGCTCGGCGCCAACGGCCCCGCCGCCTATCTCGACATCGCGCGCATCGTTGCCGCCGCCAAGCAGGCGAAATGCGGCGCGCTGCATCCGGGCTATGGCTTCCTGAGCGAGAATGCCGACCTCGCGCGTGCCTGCGAGAACGCGGGGCTGGTCTTCGTCGGCCCTTCGCCCAACGTCCTGGCGATCTTCGGCGACAAGGCGCGCGCCCGCGCTCTTGCCGAGCGCTTCGGCGTGCCGGTGCTCGCCGCTACGCCGGGCGCCGCCACGGTCGAGCAGGTTCGCGATTTCCAGCGCAAGATCCGCGGCCCCATCGTCATCAAGGCGATCGCCGGCGGTGGCGGCCGCGGCCTGCGCGTGGTGATGAAGGAAGACGAGATCGAGTCCGCCTATCTGCGCTGCCAGTCTGAAGCGACTGCCTCATTCGGAAACGGCGCGGTCTATGTCGAGGCGTTGATGGCGAATGCGCGCCATATCGAAGTCCAGGTCGCCGGCGACGGTCAAACGGCAAGCCATATCTGGGAGCGCGACTGCACCTTGCAGCGCCGCCACCAGAAGATCGTCGAGATCGCGCCGGCGCCGGGGCTCGACCCTGCTCTGCGCCGCCAGCTCTGCGACGCTGCCGTTTGGCTCGCCGACGATGTGAACCTGAAAGGTGTCGCGACGTTCGAATTCCTCGTCGATCCCAAGCCGGCGCGCCACGCACCCGCCTTTGCCTTCATCGAGGCCAATCCGCGGCTCCAGGTCGAGCACACCGTCACAGAGGAAGTCACCGGCATCGATCTCGTCGGTGTGCAGATCGAACTCGCGCGCGGCATGAGCCTGCGTGACATCGGCCTGCATCAAGACGACGTGCCCACGCCGCGCGGCTGCGCCGTGCAG
>DATEZM010000084.1:0-3692 GCA_035255625.1 Rhizomicrobium sp.
CCGCCGGCGATATCCTGTGGCAGCCCGGCGCCAATCGGTGAGCCCGCTTGGGAGCGTGCTGCGCTGCGGCGCGATCCTGCGGCTTTGGCGAGGAAAGGCTTGCCTTCCCGTTGTGCAGGTGCAACATTCCGGCCGCTTTGCGCGCTCATCGCCCCCATCACTGACGCTTTGCCCCGATGAAAGTGCTCGTCGCCGTCAAGCGGGTCATCGACTTCAACGTCAAAATCCGGGTCAAGGCGGATAAGACGGGCGTCGAGACCGCCAACGTCAAGATGTCGATGAATCCGTTCGACGAAATCGCCGTCGAAGAGGCCATCCGCCTCAAGGAATCCGGCGCCGTGACCGAGATCGTCGCCGTGTCGATGGGTCCGCAGAACTGCCAAGAGACCATCCGCACCGCGCTGGCGATGGGTGCCGACCGCGGCATCCTGGTCAAGACCGAGGCCATTGTGGAGCCGCTCGCGGTGGCGAAAATCCTCAAGGGAGTGGTCGCGGCCGAACAGCCGGGCCTCGTCATTTTGGGCAAGCAGGCGATCGATGATGATTGCAATCAGACCGGCCAGATGCTGGCGGCGCTGTTGAATTGGCCGCAAGGCACTTTTGCCTCGAAGGTGGCGATCGAGGAGGACGGCGTGAGCGTCACCCGGGATGTCGATGGCGGCCTGCAGACCGTGAAGCTGAAAATGCCGGCGATCGTCACCACCGACCTGCGCCTGAACGAGCCGCGCTACGCGTCGCTGCCCAATATCATGAAGGCGAAGAAGAAGCCGATCGACGAGAAGAACCCGGCCGACTATGGCGTCGACATCGCGCCGAAACTGAAGGTCCTGAAGGTGACCGAGCCGCCCAAGCGCCAGGCCGGCATCAAGGTGAAGACCGTCGCCGAGCTTCTCGACAAGCTCAAGAACGAAGCGGGAGTGATCTGACGATGACCGCGCTCGTTATCGCCGAACACGACAACAAGATGTTGAAGGAAGCGACCGCCAAGACGGTTGCCGCTGCGGCTCAGCTCGGCGGACCGGTGCATGTGCTGGTTGCGGGATCCGGTGCGGGCTCGGTGGCCGATAGCGCCGCTAAGCTCGCCGGAGTCGAGAAGGTCCTCCTCGCCGACGATCCGCTTTACGCCAAGATGGTTGCGGAGACGATGGAAACGCTGATCCTCTCGCTCGCCGAAAAATACGACGCGGTCCTCGCGCCCGCCACCACCAACGGCAAAAACTACATGCCCCGCGTCGCCGCCAAGCTCGACGTGGCGCAGATCAGCGAGATCATCAAGGTTGTGAGCCCAGATACGTTCGAGCGGCCGATCTATGCCGGCAACGCGATCGCGACCGTCCAGGCTGGCGCTGGCAAGAAGGTCATCACCGTGCGCACCACGACCTTCAAAGCTGTTGGCGAGGGCGGCACGGCGAGCATCGAGAAAATCGGCGCAGCGAGCGATCCCGGTCTTTCCAAATTCGTCGGCGAGGAGCTCTCGAAGTCTGAGCGGCCTGAACTTACCTCCGCCAAGATCGTGATTTCCGGCGGGCGCGGCATGCAATCAGGCGAGAACTTTCACATGCTGGACAAGATCGCCGACAAGCTGCACGCGGCCGTCGGCGCCAGTCGCGCCGCCGTCGACGCGGGGTTTGTTCCCAATGACTATCAGGTCGGCCAGACCGGCAAGGTCGTGGCACCGGATCTCTACATCGCGGTTGGTATCTCGGGCGCGATCCAGCATCTCGCCGGCATGAAGGATTCGAAAGTCATCGCCGCTATCAACAAGGACGAGGAAGCGCCGATTTTCCAGGTCGCCGATTACGGCCTCGTTGCCGATCTGTTCAAGGCGATACCCGAAATGGATGAAGAGCTCACCAAGCTCGGTTACTGAGCTCTCGAGGAACGGCACATGGCGATCGAACGCATCGGCATTATCGGCGCAGGCCAGATGGGCAACGGGATCGCCCACGTCCTGTCGCTGGCGGGTTACGATGTGGTGCTGGATGACATCAACAAGGACCAGCTCTCCAAGGCGCTGGAGCGAATCGACAAGAACATGCACCGCCAGGCGGCGCGCGGCCTGATCAAGGACGAGCAGATCGCGCCTGCGATGAAGCGCATCCGCACCACCACCGCGCTCGACGACATGAACGATCGTGATTTTGTGCTGGAGGCGGCGACCGAAGACGAGGCGGTCAAGAAGAAGATCTTCCAGGATCTTTGCCCCCGGCTCGGAGCCAATACGCTGTTGGGGACCAACACATCGTCGATCTCTGTGACGCGTCTCGCCACCGCAACCGACCGCCCGGAACGCTTCATCGGCCTGCATTTCATGAACCCGGCGCCACTGATGCAACTAGTGGAAGTGATCCGCGGCATCGCGACCGACGACACGACGTTTCAGTCCGCGCTTGAGATCGTGAAGCGGACCGGCAAGACGGCGGCCTACGCTGAGGATTTTCCGGCCTTCATCGTCAACCGTATCCTGCAGCCGATGATCAACGAGGCGGTCTATACGCTTTATGAGGGCGTCGGAAACGTCGAGGCGATCGACACCGCGATGCGGCTGGGCGCGAACCATCCGATGGGACCACTGCAGCTCGCCGATTTCATTGGGTTGGACACCTGTCTCTCGATCATGCAGGTGCTCTACGAAGGCCTCGCGGATTCGAAATACCGCCCCTGCCCGCTGCTGGTGAAATATGTCGAGGCCGGCTGGCTCGGCCAGAAGACTGGCCGCGGCTTCTACGACTACCGCGGTGAACACCCCGTCCCGACACGTTAGCTCCCATTCACGCTTGCGTGGACCGGTTGAGCGATTAGGCTCGCGGCCATGAAAACGCACCGCGTCGGCGTCATTGGACTCGGCCAACGCATCGCGCATGTGCTGCGGGCGATGGACGAGGTGGGCTGGTCGCTCGACGTGGCCGGCTATGTGGACCCACGTCCGGTAGGCCTGTCGATCCTGACCGAGCGCGATATCGTACCAGGCAAGCCCTATCCGAGCGTTTCGGCGTTGCTGAAGGACGGTCCATTCGATCTCGTCATGATCGGTTCACCCAACCATCTGCATTGCGAGCATCTGTTGGCGGCGTTCGAAGCCGGCTACCCGATCTTCGCCGAGAAGCCGATCGTGCGGACGGAAGAGGAGACCTTCGCGCTCGCGCGCCATCTGGCGGACAAGAAAACACCGCCGCTGTTCATCGGTCTCGTGATGCGCTCCATGCCGATCGTGTGCGAGACCATCAGCCGGATCGACTCTGGCGAGCTCGGCGAGCTGGTCTCCATGGATGCGACCGAGCACCTGCCGCCCGAACATGGCGGTTATCTCGCGCGCAATTGGCGCCGCAAACAGGAATGGGGCGGCTCTTACTACCTCGACAAGGTCTGCCACGATTTCGATATCTTCGGGCGGCTGGCGCGTTCACGTGCAAGCCGTGTGGCGAGCTTCGGCGGACGACGCATCTTCCGCTCCGAGCGCGAGAATGTCGCACGCACCTACTCCGATGGCTCGTCCGCCTACGCCATGCGCGATGCCGGTTGGGCCGGCGCCAACGACGCGTTCCAGTCCGATATGGACGTGACCGACCACCAAACCGCGCTGGTCGAATATGAGAGCGGCTTCCAGCTCAGTTTCCACTCCAACAGTCATGTAGCGCTAGGTGAGCGGCGCTGGTACATCGCGGGTGCCGAGGGCACGCTGCTCGCCGATC
>DATEZM010000085.1:0-4270 GCA_035255625.1 Rhizomicrobium sp.
ACGACCCCGATATCAAGGCCGGGGCCACTTCGCCGCAATGAAGGGCTTTTCGCGCACCTTCGCCGGCGCCGGCGCGCCTCTCCACGTCGCGGCCCACAGCCATCACCCCTGGCCCGACGTCACATACGACGCCCAGATTGCAGCCTGGGAGGATGCCGCCCGGCTGCTCGACCACAAATGGGACCACGTATTCGCCGCCACCATCCCGGCGGCACAGACGCATATCGCGCGGCAACTCGCCCTGCCCGATCCGGCGACCATCGCCTTCGCACCTAATACGCATTCCCTTGTCCTGCGCATTCTGTCCTGCCTGCCGCGCGACCGTCCGCTGTGCGTGCTGACGACCGGGTCGGAGTTCATGAGCTTCGCGCGGCAATTTGCGCGGCTCGAAGAGGACGGCGCTGTGCGGGTGACACGGGTCACAACCGAGCCGTTCGACACATTCGAGGACCGGTTTGCCGCAGAAGCGCAGAAGCCGGGCTGGGACCTCGTCTTCTTCAGTCAGGTGTTCTTCGATTCAGGCTTTGCCGTGCGCGATCTCGCCCACCTCGTCGGCGCTGTCGCGGACAAATCCACCTTCGTCGTGATCGACGGCTATCACGGCTTCATGGCGGTCCCCACCGATCTTTCGGCGGTGGCCGATCGCGCCTTTTACGTCGCCGGTGGCTACAAATATGCCATGGCTGGCGAAGGCGCCTGCTTTCTGCACGCTCCACTCGGCTATGGCCCCCGCCCGCGCGACACGGGCTGGTATGCCGGCTTTGCAGCGCTCGAAGCCGGGACTGACAGCGTGCCCTACGCGTCCGACGGCAGCCGGTTTCTGGGCGCCACCTTCGACGTCAGTGCGATCTACCGCTTCAATGCCGTGCAGGATTGGCTGCGCGCGGAGGGCCTGACGGTGCAGGCCATGCTGGCGCATGTGCGCCACATCGAGGACCTCTTCCTGTGGGAGGTCCGCTCGCCGAATGTCAGCCGATTAACGCTGGTCGTCCCCGAGGCTGCCAGGCGCGGCCGCTTCCTCGCCTTCCGCACGCCGAAGGCCGGAGAGATCATCGAGCGCCTCGCCGCACACAATATCATTGCCGATCACCGCGGCGATCGCCTGCGCATCGGCTTCGGCATCTATCACACCGAAAAGGACGCCAAGCGACTTGCGGCCGCGCTCGTCTGACGCGGTCAAGCGATCAGTTTTGGCCCGGATGAGCCGCCCGCAACGCGACGAGTTTGTTGCGATCGGCGCTCGCGAGATCGAAGCGGCCAAGACTGTCATAAGCCATCGCACGGCCACGATATGCTTCAGCAGCATTCGCATCCTGCGCGATGGCGCGGCTGAACGCCTGGACCGCGGCGAAGTAACTCCCCTGTTTCAGCAATGCCTCTCCTTGCGCGACAAAGTCGGTGTTCAAATTGACGCCTTCCAACCTGAAGCTGATGACGGCGTTGTGATCCGGCGAGGCCACGGGCTTTCCGTCCAGTATGGCAGGCGTATCGCGCCAGCGTTCCCGAACGCAGGCCAGCGCCGCGTCGTCGAACCTTTGGCTTCCGCTTGAGACCTTTATCGCGACGTTGCCGATACCGCCATCTATACCGACGTCATAGCGCACCATGACGTCGCCAGTTTCGGAGGCTTCGCGCGAGTCTTCCGGATAATAGTCAGCGCAATTATGCGTATCCCCGACGACGCGAGCGGGCGATGGTATGGTTTTCAGCTTGTCGAGATCGGCGGCGGCCAGATTGTGGCGGCCCGTCGCCTCGTAGGATGCGGCGCGAGCCCGGTAGGCATCGGCGTCGAGCGGCGCGAGCGCAATCGCCATCGTGAAATCGACGATGGCTCGGTCATGCTGACCGCGCGCTTCGTAAGCCTTGCCGCGATTGACAAACTGATAGGCGTTTTGGGGCGGCGGCATAGCGAAGACGATAATTGCCTTGTGGCCGGGCGATGCGACGGGTTCGCCGTCGCTCGTCGCCGGCGTGTTTTTCCAGGCCGTCGCGACACACGTTACAGCCGCCTGGTCCAGCGAAGGGTTTCCGCTGGACGCCGCTACGCTGACGTTGCCTATGGCGCCGGTCGCATCGACATCATATTGAACGGTGACATTGCCCTCTTCGTAGTTCCGCGCCGCTTCTTCTGGATAGGCGGCAGTGCAATTGTGGGTGTCGCCAATGGCGCGGCTTGGTTCAAGCGTAGCAGCCGACGCCATCGAGACGCCAAGTGCCAAGAGGAAGAAGAGGTATTGCACCGGAACGATCAATGTGACGGTGTTACGGCTGGTGTCGCCGGCGGATGTTTCGACGCGTACAGCGCCTGCGCCTGCTGCAACGCGTAGGCGCGCACTGCCTTCACGTCGTCAACCGACAGGATGTCCTTGAACGACGCCATGCCGGCGTCGGCGAGGGCGCCGTCAAGCACGATGTTCGGATACTGGTTCCAGATTTCGGGACCCGCCATACGCAGATCCGGCACCTCGCCGGAGGACATCATCAGCACGCCATGACACACCGCGCAGTTCTGGTGGAACAGCACGAACCCTCTCTGCGCCAGCTTGGGGTCGACCGTTTCGGCGGGAGGTTGCGGCACGTCGACATTGATGTCGGCGGGGATCGCCTGCACCGTCGTGCTGCCGCCGAGCTTGAAGGCGAAGATGCGGCCCTGATTGTTGTGCCACTTCTGTAGCGCGGTGTTGGGATCGGACGTGGCGCCAAGCCCGCCCGAACCGCCAAAGGCCGCGGCAATCGCAACATATTGCTCGCCGTCGACGGTGTAGGTAACCGAAGGCGCGCTCATCGCCGTCTTAAGATCCAGCGACCACAGTTTGTTGCCTGTCTTGGCGTCATAGGCGGCGAAAATTCCGTCCGAGCCTCCGCCGAAGACAAGCCCGCCGGCGGTGGTCAGCATGCCGCTGTTCCAGCCGCCGCCCATCTCGACCTGCCAGACCATCTTGTTTGCGATCGGATCCCAGGCGCGGATGTAGCCCTTGGCGGGCGCCGGTATCTGGCCCTTCTTGATGCCGTCGAGGACAAGCTGGCCCAGCTGTGCGAAGTCGCTCGTGTTCCAGGCGCCCGGCTTGTACCGCAGCGCCTTTTGCTGTGCGTAGATGAAATTGCCGTCGATCACCGGGATGTAGACAAGACCGGTGTCGGGGTTGAACGCCATCGGCTGCCAATTGTGCGCACCGATCGGACCTGGAATTTGGACGGACGGATTCCTGGCATAGCGCACGCCGGGGGCTTCAATAGGCCGGCCGGTCTTCATGTCGACGCCCTTGGCCCAGGTGATCGTCGTGTAGGCAACGGCGGAGATGAGCTTCCCGTTGGTGCGGTCAATGACGTAGAAAAATCCGTTTTTCGGGGCCTGCATCAGCACCTTGCGCACGACTCCGTTGATCGTCAGGTCCGCCAGGATGATGTGCTGGGTCGCTGTGTAGTCCCAGTCGTCGCCGGGCGTGGTCTGGTAATACCAGACCATCTCGCCGGTTTCGGGCTTCAGCGCGACGATGGAGGACAGATAGAGATTATCACCGCCGCCGGGCGAACGGAGATTGCGGTTCCACGACGCGCCATTACCGGTTCCGAGATAAAGAAGGTCGAGAGCGGGATCGTAGGCCATCGAGTCCCATGGCGTGCCGCCACCGCCCTGCTCCCACCATTTGTTCTGCGTGCCGCCGGTCGACCAGGTCTTCATGGCATCCGCCATGGCCGTGTTCTCTGGTGGCAACGCGGGATTGCCGGGCACCACATAGAAGCGCCAGATCTGTTTGCCCGTATCGGCGTCGTATGCCGTCAGATAGCCGCGCACGCCATATTCGGCGCCGCCATTGCCGATCAGTACCATGCCCTTCACGACCCGCGGCGCGCCCGTGATCGTGTAGGGGCGCGAGCGGTCGATGGTGCTGATGTCCCACACCGGCTTGCCAGTCCTGGCGTCGAGCTTGACCAGCCGTCCATCGAGCGTGCCGAGATAAACTGCGCCCTTCCACACCGCGACGCCGCGGTTGACGACGTCGCAACAGGCATAGCGGCCCCATTGGCCCGGCACTTCGGGATCGTAGAACCAAAGCTGGCGGCCCGTCTTGGCGTCGAGCGCCCACACTTTGCTCCAGGAGCCGGTGACGAACATGATACCGTCGGAAACGATGGGCGTGCTTTCGAGGCCACGTACCGTGTTCGTGCGGAATTCCCACGCCACGCCAAGCTGCTTGACCGAGTCGGTGTTGATTTCCTTCAGCGGCGAGAAACGTTGTTCGTCGTAGGTGCGCCCGTTGCTGAGCCA
>DATEZM010000086.1:0-2453 GCA_035255625.1 Rhizomicrobium sp.
CCGAGCGAGGCGGTGCTGGCCGAGATGCGCCAGAGCGATCCGCCGGTGCGCTATCTGGTGGGCACTCCAAAGGGCCGCCTGACCCGGTTGGAGAAGCATCTCCTCGACCAGCCCTGGCAGGAGGCCCGTAAGGGTGTCCAGGTCAAACTGCTGGCCCAGGACGGCGAGTTCTATGTCTTCGCCCAAAGCGCCGACCGGGTCCTCAAGGAGAGGGCGATGCGCCGGCGGCAGCTGAAATGGCTGTGGCAGCGCCTCAACCGGCTCGCGGCAATGCAGATCACGCGCGAGCAACTGCTGATGAAGCTGGGTGCGGCCCGCGCCAAGGCACCGATCGGCTGGCGCCTGATCGACATCACCGTCGACCCGGCCTCAGCCAGCTTTGCCTTCGCGCTCAACCGAACCAGGCTGCGCCAGATCCGGCGACGCGAAGGGCGCTATCTGCTACGCACCAATCTCACCGAAGGCGACCCCGCGACTCTCTGGCAATACTACATCCAGCTTGTCGCCGTCGAAGAAGCCTTCAAAAACCTTGCATGAGGGCGGGTCTGTCAAGTTCAAAATAACATCCGGTTGGCCTCCTTTTTGAAGCTCGGAAACAATCCAGAGGGGAGCTCGCCATCGGGCGCGAAACAATCGCGCCGCAACCTTGCATTCGGTGGATCTTCAGCGGATCCGAAACCATGATGCAGCCATGCGCATCGGGCGGCGAAGCTCCGGGATAGCGTGCCCAATCTCAAAGGCGGCGCAAAAGGCCAAGGTTTTTGGCGGGCGACGCTACCTCACGGATCGTCATCGGCAGTTCCGTCGCGTGAGGCAGACGAACGCCGAAACAATCTGCTACTTCCTCCACATCCGGATTTACGTTGCCGGACGGAGGATCACGCCCTGCGGCACCTCGCCGGTCGTGAGGAGCCGCCACAACGCGATGAGCAGCTTGCGGGCGAGCGCAACAACCATGGTCTTGCGCCCTTTGCCTGCCGCGACCCGCGCCTGGTACCACTGCGCGAGAGCACTGTCTTTCTGATGGTTCAAAAAGCGCCAGGCGAGTTGGATCATGCCGCGACGTACGCGTGCATTGCCGGCTTTCGCGAGACCTTTCTCCCGCCGGCGCTGGCCGCTCTCGTCGGGGGCGCCGGTAAGCCCCACGTATCGGCCGAGTGCTCGCTGATCGCGGAAGTCGCGGAAGAACACTTCATTCGCGAGCATATCTGCCGTCTCAATGCCGAGACCCCTGACCTGTTCGAGCTGCAAAACCGTGGCGTTGGGACCGCGGCCTGGCGCCTGTTTCAGCTGTTTGAGACGGACATCCTCGATCTGCTTGATCTGCTCGTTGACAAAACGGTAATGCGCCATTTCGCGCTGCAGCTCGGCCAGTGTGTTGGGCGGAATTGGTGTTCCTTCCGGCGTGCGCAGCGTCTCGAGCTGGTGCGGTGCATTGCGCCGTTTCGGGTTGAAGCCGCGAATGCCGAGGCGCACGAGAGCCGCCTTCATGCGGTTGACGATGCCGGTGCGCTTCCCGACCAGCTGCTCACGCTCGCGGTGGGGACGTTTGGCATCCTCCTCTTCGAGCGTCGGGACCGCAGCCATGGTGCAGTGCTGTTTCTCACCCCGCAGCCAGCCGAGGAAGGCCCGCTTCAACAGCGCGATATCGAGCCGGTCGGTCTTGGCACGCCGCTGCTCGCGCGAGACCGGGATGCTGGTCGGGTGGATCACATGTGCTTCAATGCCCCGCGCGCGCAGCCACCGTGCCAACCAAAAGCCATCGCGGCCGGCTTCAAAGGCGACGGCGATGCGGTTGATCTCCTGGCCGGCGTTTCTGGCTTCATCGCGCCAGCGGTACACGAGCTTGAGGAGAGCTGCCTGATCGGGCACCAGCTTCTTCAATGGATCGCGGTTAATACCGGGAATGATGCCACCCACCAACCAAGTTGCGGAACTGAGTTCAACCAGTGCAATTACCGTGCTATTTTGGTCGAAGGCGACGAGGGATCGGCTGAGGTCATCTTTTGACTGAGGCATCGGGCACTCCTTGTTTGGACAGCAACGATAGTGCCATCTTCTCGTCGCCGCCGAAGCCCCATAGCATCTCAAAGGGGACCTCGCCATCCGACCGATCTTCCATCACGAGGAACGTCGGATCGAGGCCCATATCTTCATCGCCTTCCTGGCCTATTGTTCGTACATCACACTGCAGCGCCGCCTGCATGCGCTGGCGCCAGGGCTGAGCGCGCGCAGCGCCATCGAGAAGTTTGCCGCCGTCCAGATGATCGACGTCCATGTGCCGACCACTGACGGACGCGAGCTAGTGCTGACGCGCTACACCCAGCCAGAACCCGAACTCCAACTCCTGATCAACCAGCTCAAGCTCCAACTACCACCCCAGCCGCCGCCGAAAATCACCACCGCCGACCAGCCCCGCCAACCCCTGCCGTAGTGAAGACTTTTCAACCCAA
>DATEZM010000087.1:0-2235 GCA_035255625.1 Rhizomicrobium sp.
GCGACGCGTGCCAGCAGCGCGAGATCGGCGCCGACGCCGAGCGGCACAATCGTCGCGACCGCAGCGAAGAACGCCAGCGCCAGCGCCGCGCTGCCACCGGCGCGCGTTGCGAGACGGATGTCGCGCAGGAGGACGGACACGATCACGCCGAAGCTCCCAACACCAGTCGTTCGCACGCCAGTCCAAGCGGCTCATGCGTGGCGGCGAGGATGATGCCGCCTTCCTGCGCATGTGCGGTGATCATACCCGCCGCGAGCTGTTTACCTGCCGCGTCGAGCGCGGCGAGCGGCTCGTCGAGCAGCCACAGCGGACGGCCCGAAAGCTTCAGCCGCGCCAGCGCGAGGCGCTTCTTCTGGCCGGCGGAAAGATACTGGCAAGGCAGATCGGCGAGCGGTCCCAGCCCGACTTCTGCAAGTGCGGCGGCAATGTCGGCGCCGCTTCCATAGAGACCGGCGAAGAAGCCCAGCGCCTCGCCTGGGCTGAGCTGCGACTTCGCTGCGTCGTTATGGCCGAGCCAGCCGACCAGCCTGCCGCGCTCCTCTGCATCGGCGATCGAACCAATTGCGATCGTGCCGGCAGCGGGCGCGATGAAGCCCGCGATCATGCGCAGCAGCGACGTCTTGCCTGCGCCATTAGGACCTTCGAGGCTGAGCACCTGCCCTGCCCCGACGCGAAAACTCAGAGCGCGAAACAGCACGCGCTGCCCGCGGATGCAGGTGAGATTCGTGGCGGTGAGACAATCGCGAGACATGATAGACTTGTTTAGCGCGTAGAATCGGGGCCTCGGGCAATCTATCGACAATGACCAAAGGCGTCTTCACCACCAAGCCTGATAGCGGCTACGACGACGCCATCGAAGAAAGATATCATTTCCCTGGACGGTACCTCGCGCAGGCGCGCCAAATCGAGCGAGACTTTGTCGTCTACTACGAGCCAAGGCGCGGCAATGGTCGCCTTTCGTATATTGCCACCGCTCGTGTCGAACGTATCCAGTCGGACCCCGGACA
Source organism: Rhizomicrobium sp. (assembly GCA_035255625.1). GTDB lineage: Bacteria > Pseudomonadota > Alphaproteobacteria > Micropepsales > Micropepsaceae > Rhizomicrobium. Next base: position 1,008 of record DATEZM010000087.1, read on the forward strand.
GCCGGGTTACTATTATGCAAAAATTTCCGATTTCGTCGACTTCGACGTGCCCGTGCCATTCCGTGGGGAGGGCGGCCTTTATGAACATTCACTACAAAGCGAAGGCCAAACGGGCCTTTCCGGCGGATTTAGAAATGCGATCAGAACTATTTCCGAGCAAGAATACGAGGCTATTCTTTCGGCGGGATTTCAATCAGTGCCGCTCGTCGCAGAGCAGCGACCGCACGACGCTGGCGTCGAGGAAGACGACGCCGACTTTCGGCGCCCGATCATCGAGCAAGTGGTTCGCCGCCCGTTTCGCGAGGCTGCCTTTGCCCGCCAGGTGAAAGCCGCTTATTCCGGGCGCTGTGCTTTCACTCGTCTCGAGATGCGAAACGGTGGAGGCAGGACTGAGGTCGATGCGGCGCACATCAAGCCGGTGGGCGATGGACACAATGGCTCGGACTCAATCCGAAACGGGCTCGCTCTCAGCAAGACCGTTCATTGGATGTTTGATAGAGGCCTGCTCTCAGTCGATTCCGACTATCGCATTCTGAAGGCGAAAAGCCTGGTGCCGGAGCCTATACTGCGATTGCTTCATCCGAGCGGGCAACTTCTCTTGCCCGAAAAAACGCCGGATCGGCCGCATCCTGCGTTTCTCGAATATCATCGCAACCACATTTTCAAAGATGCAAAAGTCTAGAGCTAGCCCGCAATATATTGCGCGCCGTTGACCGTCATGGTGGCGCCGGTGATGAAGGCGGCGTCTTCGCTCGCGAGGAAGCAGACCATCTTGGCGATCTCATCCGCTTTGCCGATGCGGCCGACCGGGATCGTCGCGATGATGCCGGCCAGCACCTTCTCGGGCACCGCCTGGACCATCTCGGTATCGATATAGCCGGGGCAGATCACGTTCACGGTGATGCCCTTCTTGGCGGTTTCCTGCGCCAGCGCCTTGGTGAAGCCGATGATGCCTGCCTTGGCTGCCGAATAATTCGTCTGCCCCATCTGGCCCTTCTGGCCGTTGATCGAGGAGATGTTGACGATGCGGCCGAAATTGCGTTCGCGCATGCCGTCGATCAGAGGCCGGCACATGTAGAACATCGAACCCAGATCGACGCGGATGACGTCGTCCCACTGCTCGCATGTCATCTTGTGCAGCATGGCGTCTTTGGTGACGCCGGCATTGTTCACCAGCACGTCGATGGCCCCGAGCGCGCCTTCCACATCCTTGATGCCCGCGGCACAA
>DATEZM010000088.1:0-6988 GCA_035255625.1 Rhizomicrobium sp.
CGCCGATCAATGGGCATCGACCGGCGGTCATCTGATCCAGAGCGTGCTTTCGAGTGGCGCCGTCACGGTTGACCAGAAGACGCCGTCGAAAAGCGGCGTCGTGCCAACGGCCCGTCTCGGCCTGCGCCAGGAAATTGGCGACGGCCTTTACATCCGCTCCGCCGCATACGAAGGGTTCCGCGCGCCGACCTTGAACGAGCTCTATCGTCCGTTCCGGCTCGGCAGCAATCTGACCGAGGCCAATTCCGATCTCGCGCCGGAGAAGCTCTACGGTGCGGAGATGGGCGTCGGCCAGAGCGCGGACAGCTACGGCTGGCAACTCACTGGCTTCTACAATCAGCTTCATGGCGCCATCACCAATGTCACCGTCGCGCATGGGCCGGTCACCGTTCCCGGTCTCGGTACCATCGCCCCCGGAGGGCTGCTGATTCAGCGGCAGAACGCAGGAAACATTGACGCCTATGGCGTCGAAGCGGACTCGCATTGGCACATCACCGGCTGGCTCGGACTCGATGCCGCGTTTGACTATGTCGACGCGCATGTCGAAGGTGGAACCGCTGCGGCGCAGCTCACCGGTAAGCGTCCGGCCCAGGCGCCGCGCTTCACCCTGACCGGCGGCGTGCACGCGACGCCGCTGGACCGGCTGACCATCACGGCCGATCTGCGCTACGAGAGCACGCGGTTCGCCGACGACCAGAACACGTTGGCGCTGGCGCCGGCCACCACGGTCGATGCGCGTATCGCATACCGTTTATGGAGTGGGGTTTCCGCCTATGTGGCGGGCGACAATCTGTTCAACGCCCGCGTCGCGACCACCGAAAGTGCCGACTTCGTCACCAACTATGCGGCGCCCCGCGTCTTGCGCGTGGGATTTTTCTGGACGGAATGACGGGCGCGCAATAGAACCCGCCCGCGCTCGCAATGGATCTGCGATGAAGAAAATCTATCCCGACGCCGAGACCGCGCTCGACGGCCTGTTGTTCGACGGCATGACTGTGATGTCCGGTGGCTTCGGCCTTTGCGGCATTCCGGAAAAGCTGATCGCTGCGCTGGTCGCTTCCGGCGCGAAGGGTATGACCGTGATCTCCAACAATGCCGGGATCGACGATTTCGGCCTCGGTCTGCTGCTGCAGACCCGGCAGATCAAGAAGATGATCAGCTCCTATGTCGGCGAGAACGCTACCTTCGAGCGGCAATATCTTGCAGGCGAGCTGGAGCTCGAATTCAACCCGCAGGGTACGCTGGCCGAGCGCATCCGCGCCGGCGGCGCCGGCATCCCCGGCTTCTACACCAAGACCGGTGTCGGCACGCTGATCGCCGAGGGCAAGGAGCACAAGGAGTTCGACGGCCAGATCTTCATCCTTGAGCGCGGGCTCAAATCCGATCTCTCCATCGTCAAAGCCTGGAAGGGCGATGCGCAGGGCAACCTGGTGTTCCGCAAAACGGCGCGCAACTTCAATCCCATGATGGCGACCGCCGGCAAAATCACCGTCGCGGAGGTGGAAGAGCTGGTTCCGGTGGGCTCGCTCCCTCCCGATTCGATCCACACGCCGGGCATCTTCGTCCAGCGCATCGTCGAAGGCGCCGCTTACGAAAAGCGCATCGAAAAGCGCACGGTCAGGGAGACAGCCTGATGGCCTGGACACGTGACGACCTCGCCCGGATCGCGGCGCGCGAATTGCGCGACGGATTCTACGTCAATCTCGGTATCGGCATCCCCACACTCGTGGCGAACTACATTCCCGCCGGTATGGATGTCACGCTGCAGTCGGAGAACGGCATGCTCGGCATGGGTCCGTTTCCGATGCCGGACGAGGTCGATCCCGATCTCATCAATGCCGGCAAGCAGACCATCACGGAGCTCGACCGCACGTCATATTTCTCCTCGGCCGACAGCTTCGCAATGATCCGCGGCGGTCACATCGACCTCTCCATCCTCGGCGCGATGGAAGTGTCAGAGACTGGTGACCTCGCCAACTGGATGGTGCCCGGCAAGCTGGTGAAGGGCATGGGCGGCGCGATGGACCTCGTCGCTGGCGTCAAGCGCTGCGTCGTGACGATGGATCACACCGACAAGGCCGGCAATTCCAAGCTGCTGAAGTCCTGTACGCTGCCACTGACCGGCAAAGCCTGCGTCCACCGCATTATCACCAATCTCGGCGTGTTCGATGTTGTGCCCGGCGGATTGAAACCGATGGAGCTTGCGCCGGGCGTCACGCAGGACGAAGTGAAAACGAAGACCGAGGCGCGGCTGGTTTAGCCGCCCGGGCCGCTGACCGTCAGGCCCGCTGCTTCCAGCCGGTCTAGCACGCCACCTTTGCGCAGGAAGAATCCCATCGGCATCACCGCGATGGATTTTCCCGGCTTCTTCAGCGCGGCGATGATCGCATCGGTCATGTCGCGATTGGCTTTTTCGCGCAGCGTCGCATAGGCGCCGTTCTGCTGCAGGCAATCGTCGAGTCTCGTCTCGAAGTAGTGCGCCTTCACGCCGGCGATGTCGCCGACCGCCCAGGCTTTCGCGGCGGCGGCGGCGTGCGCAGTGGCGTTGTCGATGTCCGTCAGCGCAAAGCCGATGCAAGCGAGATGCGCTGCGGGCGTCATCTTGGGTACATCATGCACGACGTCCATTGCCGGATAGGTCGCAATCGGGCGCGCTGGGACGCCGGCATGTGAGGCAACGGATTGGACCGATTTCAGGAGTGCATCCGGAGAAAGTTTCGCGAAATTCAAATAGTCGCTTTCCAGCCGCAATGCCGCCACGCCGCCCAGAAAGTCCTCGTAGCGATCGGCATCGCGGCCGATGCGCTGGCGCGTGGCGACGAAGCGGCTCTTCAGGGGCTGGGGCAGCGTGTTCTCCAGCTTTGTTCCGTCCGGCTGCTCGATCGTGTCGAGCCCGGTCATCAGGAACCACATGGTCTCGAACACGCCGGCCTCGGCGCGCGGCGGAAGGAGGACGACATTCGCGCCCTTCATCAACGCGGCCACGAACGTGCTGTCCCAGGTCAGATCCTTCGGGGTCGGGCCCACGGTCGGCAAAATCCACATTTCCGATGTCGGTGTTGCGATGTGCCACAGTGCGGGACCCGCTCCTTGCGGCGTCACCACCACCGTTTCGACATTCGACCAGTCCTGAATCGGCGCTTGTGCCGCAGCAATGGCGAACAGCGCCGTGACAATAGCAACAGCCCGCGAGTACACCCGTCGAAACGCCATGCCTATGCCCGTCCCGGCGACTTCGAAGAAAACTCGCGGCGAAACCTAATCAATTGCATGCACGCCCGTTCAAGGTGCCGAAACGCCTGTCTGTCACGCTGTACGCTAGCATATCCGGCCGAGCGGTCGGCGGAAGGGGCGGCATGCACGTACTGGTATTGGCCTCGCAGAAGGGCGGTTCGGGCAAAACGACGCTGTCGGGGCATCTGGCAGTGGAAGCGGAGCTGGCTGGTGTCGGTCCGGTGGCGCTGATCGATACCGACCCGCAAGGCTCGCTGTCCCATTGGTGGAATGCGCGCACCGCCGCGACGCCCCAGTTTGCCAAAGTCGGCCTGTTCGACCTGGGCGCCGCGCTGGATCAGATGCGCGCCGGCGGCATCAAACTCGCCGTGATCGACACGCCGCCTGCCATCACCAGTTCAATCGCCCAGGTCGTCGCGCATGCTGACCTCGTGGCCATTCCGACGCGGCCGAGTCCGCACGATCTGCGCGCCGTCGGCGCCACAGTCGAGATTGCCGAGCGTCACGACAAGCCTGTGATCTTCGTCATCAATGCTGCGACGCCGCGTGCCCGCATCACTGGCGAGGCGGCGATCGCCTTGTCGCAGCACGGCACCGTGGCGCCCGTCACGCTGCATCACCGCGTCGATTTCGCGGCCTCTATGGTCGACGGCCGCACGGTCGGCGAAGTCGTCGCCAAATCGGCATCGGCGAAAGAGGTGCGCGATCTGTGGCTCTACATCCAGGACCGCCTGTCGCGGCTGACGGGCGACACGGCTTTCCTGCCGCAGGTGCGCCCCGTCCACTTCGCGATCGACGCCCTCTCTTCGCTGAGCGACGAACGCGCTTTGGATGCAGACGCAGAGGTGTCTCTGGCGGAAGAGATCGCGCCGTCGCCGCACCTGCTGGAGCGGCGTGTGCTGCCGGAGCGGCGGAGCAACGTCACGCCGTTCGGCGGCGCCGAGCGGCGCACTCATCCATTTGGCCGTCGCGCTGCTGATCGACCGTAGTAGGAGAACGACGTGAGTTCCTTCACACCTCTCACTGCCGATCTCTTCGCGCGCAAAGGCGAAGCGCTGCCGTCTGCCGCCAAGCCCGCCCTGCTCTGGACCCGCGCGACGCCACCCTCGGAGGTGTCGCTTCCCCCTTTCGTGACCGAACCAGTGTCGCCGGCAACGCCGCTGGAGAAGCCTCATCGCTTCTTCATCCTGCTATCCGCACAGGACCATCAGAGGCTCGGCATCGCCGCGGTTAAGAAGGGCGTGACCCGGCATCAGATTGTCCGGGCCGCACTGGACACGCATCTGGACCGGCTCAAGCGCGAATTTGGCGGCTGTGCCTGCATTGCGATGGGCGGCTCGTGCCACGACGGTTGCCGCGACGTTTGACTTCGGAGATTTGCCGGCGTGCGCTAGTCTTTCCCGAGTGGAGAGACTGTCATGGACTACAAGACCCTCGGCCGGACCAGATTGAATATCAGCGTCGCGGGGCTGGGCTGTGGCGGCCACAGCCGGCTCGGACAGACCTACGGAAACTCATTCGAGCAGAGCGTCGCGGTGGTCGAAGCCGCGATCGATCTCGGCATAAACTGGATCGACACGGCGACCGCCTACGGTACCGAGAAGATCGTGGGCGCGGCGGTGCGCGCGCAACGCGACAAGGTCTACATCTCGACCAAGACGGCGATCCTGCCTTGGGGTGAACCGAAGGCCAGCCCATACACCGGCGCCCAGGTGCTGGAACAGCTCGAGAAGAACCTCGGCCGCCTCGGGACTGACTACGTCGATCTCTACAATCTACACGGCATCGTCCATGCGCAGCTCGATTACGTGCAGGCGGAAATCGTGCCGGCGCTGCTGAAGGCGCGCGAGCAGGGCAAGATCCGCTTTCTCGGCATCACGGAGCACTTCGGCAGCGACACCAATCACAAGATGCTCGCCGCCGCGATCCCGACCGGTGTGTGGGACGTTGTGATGGTTGGCTTCAGCCTTCTCAATCCCTCCGCGCGCCGCAACGTACTGAAGCTGTCCCAGGCGCACGGTTCCGGCGTGCAGGATATGTTCGCGGTCCGCCGCGCGCTTTCCAATCCGGACGGGCTGAAGGAAGCGCTCGATCAGATCGAGAGGGCCGGCCAGCTTGACCGCGCCAAGCTCGATGCCGCCGATCCGCTGGGGTTCCTCAAGGATGGCACTGAAGGCATCGTCGATGCCGCTTATCGTTTTTGCCGTCACGAGCCGGGCATCGACATCGTCCTCACCGGCACCGGCAAGATCGAGCATCTGAAGGAAAACGTCGCGTCGATCCTGCGCGGCCCTCTGTCGTCACAGACGCTGGCGCGGCTGGAAGCGCTGTTCGGCAAAGTCGACAGCGTTTCGGGAAACTAGGCCCCCCCGAACGGTACGATCTTGTTGTCGGCGTCGTGGCCGATATCGGCCGGACCGAGAAACGGGATACCGGAAACACCGCACCAATGCTCGACGATCTGCTGCGGCGTCTGGCCGAACGGCGGATCGTTTTCGGGAATGTCGCTTACACGGCCGAGCCGGATGCCGGCGCAGCGCCGGATCGCATCATTCGATGTCACATGAACCATTAGCCGGTCGATGGCGTAGAGATGCTCCGATATGTCCTCAATCATCACGATGTGGTTGCCGAGACCGGGCATCAGCGGCGTGCCGATCAGCATGCTCAGGATGGTGAGATTGAACGCCGCCGCCGGTCGCCCATCGCGAAGGCTCGACTCCAGTCCGGCCGGGTCGCCGTCGATCAGCCAGGATAGCGACCGCAGGACCACCGCGTCGCCGCCGTCACGCCTTACATCGTGCGGGATCGGTCCGTGCGCAACACGATAGCCATGCCGGTAGAGCCCACCGAGCAGGAATCCGCAATCGCTGTAGCCGAGATAGGTTTTGTCCTTCGCCGTCGGCTTCAATCCAGCGAGCACCGCAGGCGCGATGCGTCCCGAACCGTAACCGCCACGCGCGAACCACACTGCCGCGAAACTCGGGTCGTTCGCCACTTCGAGGAACGCGGTCGCACGCGCCGCGTCGTCGCCGGCGAAATGATTGTCCGACAGGAAACATTGTGGATGGAAGACGAGCTCTGCGCGGCCGCCGAACGCTGTCGCCGCCAGCGCGCTGACCCGCTCGGCTGTTTCGACATGCAGCCGCGACGCCGGTGCAACCACGCCGATCTTCGCCTTGCTCGCGCTCATTGCGTCCCTTGCTTGTCACGCCTGGGTCCGGCTTATAGCGTCCGGCGATGGCACCAGCGAGACCCTATTTCTTCTGCGGCATCGGCGGCAGCGGCATGCTCCCCCTGTCGCTGATCGTGAAGGCGCGTGGCCACGCCGTTTCCGGCTCCGATCGCGCTCTTGACCAGGGCCGTCTGGCGGAGAAGTTCGACTATCTGCGCCGTGCTGGCATCGCGCTTTATCCGCAGGATGGCAGCGGCGTGACGAACCCCGACACCATCGTCGTGACCTCGGCCGCGGTCGAGGGCACGATCCCGGACGTCGGCGCCGCCAAACGCATCGGCGCCACGCTGATGCTGCGGGCAGAGCTTCTGTCGCAGCTGTTCAACGAATCCCCCAATGCCATCGGCGTCGCGGGCACCAGTGGCAAATCGACCACCACAGGCATGATCGGCTGGATCCTGTCGGACTGCGGCCTCGATCCGACCGTCATGAATGGCGCGGTGATGATCAACTTCGCGACGCCGGACGCGCCCTTCGCCAGTGCGTTGGTCGGGAAGGGCGATCTTTTCGTCAGCGAGG
>DATEZM010000089.1:0-2256 GCA_035255625.1 Rhizomicrobium sp.
TCCCGACATGCCCGGCCGTGTTCCCGCGAGAACCGTCGCGGGAAAGGGCGCGAGCTTGAGCGCGGTAAACAGCCCAGCGATGCCCGCGCCCAGGATAAGCGCGCCCTTGCATTCGATGATGCTGTCGATGTGCTGGGCCATCAGGCGGCTTTCTTGACCGGGAGCTTGACCGCCAGCATACGGCCGATGGCACGTTTGGCGCGGCGCGCAATTTCGGGATCGACGGTCACTTCGACCGTAATCGTCTGCAGCGAATGCAGGATCTTGTCGAGCGTGATGCGCTTCATGTGCGGGCAGAGATTGCAGGGCCGCACGAACTCGACGTCGGGATATTCCGCCGCGACGTTGTCGCTCATCGAGCATTCGGTGACCATCACGACGCTCTTCGGCCGATGCTTGCCAACATAGTCGATCAGACCCGAGGTCGAGCCGGCGAAGTCGGCTTCCGCGACGACCTCCGGCGGGCATTCGGGATGGGCCAGCACGACAATACCGGGATGAGCCTTGCGGTAGTCGCGGATCTCGGCGGCTGTGAATCGCTCATGCACCTCGCAGGCGCCTTCCCAGGTGATCACCTTCACGCCGGTCAGGTTGGCGACGTTCTGCGCCAGATACTTGTCCGGGATCATGATCACCGTGTCGGTGCCGAATTCGCGCGCGATCTCCTCGACTACGGCCACCGCGTTGGAGGAGGTGCAGCAGACATCGCTCTCGGCTTTCACGTCGGCGGAAGTGTTCACATAGGTCACGACCGGCAGGCCCGGATACTTTTGCTTGAGCAGCCGCACATCGGCTCCGGTTATCGAGGCGGCGAGCGAACAGCCGGCGCGCGGGTCAGGAATGAGGACGGTCTTGTCGGGACAGAGGATCTTCGAGGTCTCGGCCATGAAGTGCACGCCGGCCTGCACGATGACCTTCGCGTCGGTGCGGGCCGCCTCGCGTGCCAGCGCCAGGCTGTCGCCGACGAAATCGGAGACGCAGTGGAAGATTTCCGGCGTCATGTAGTTGTGCCCGAGGATGACCGCGTTCCTCTCGCGCTTGAGGCGATTGATCTCGGCGATGACCGGCGCGAATACCGGCCATTCGATTTTGGGGATGACGTGGCGCACCTTGGCGTAGAGCGGCGCCGTCGCCTTGGCGACCGCCGGGGTGTAGGCCAGTTCGACTCCCATGATCCTTCTCCCACTAATGCTCAACTTGAGCATATATATAGGGCAAAAAGACCGGCCTTAAAGGGCCGGTTATCGTTGGCAGTTATGCTACCGATGAGCATAAGTCTGTCAAGTAGATGTCGCGAAGCGCCATTTTCCGCCGTTTTTGGCCAGATTAGCAGTGCCGGTTGGCGCGAAGTTGGCACCACGCTTAGCCCGACGCAGCAGCTGCCAACTTCAACAGCGTATTCCAGTTCCGCGCGGTGCCGGGCGTGCCAAGGTGGCGGGTGATTACAGCGGCGGTGAGCTTCGAATTTCCCTGACCGTCGGGATAGGCGATGTATGCGTGGCGGCCATCGCCGCGCACGGTTTCGCGTCCCTTGATCGACGCTTGCAGCGCCTTGTACGCGGCCGGCGCCGGAGCTTGGCGCATGAAGACGACGACGAGGCGGCCAGGATCGTTCCTCGCTTCCTTCGGAAAGGGATTGCCGGCGGCGATCGCGTCGATTTCTTTCGCGCTGCGAACGAAAATGTCCGTCGTCAGCCCGAACGCCTTCGCCACGGTTGCTTCGAGAAGTTTTTCGGTTGCTGCAGCTGTCTTCGTGTTGGCATCGAAAATCAGATTGCCGCTTTGTAGGAGAGATCGGACGTCTCTCAGCCCGGCTTTCTCGACGACGGCGCGCAAATTGGCCATCGGCACGATCGCGTTTCCGCCGACATTAATCGCGCGGAGCAAGGCCACCTGTATGCTCATGGGACTTTGCGTGCACCCAAACGCACGCCGGGGGCAGGACGCTCGCGAAGGACACCGCGCCGGAAGCGGAACAGTTCGGGGGGGCGGCCGCGCGTTTGGCTCGCGAATTTTCCGGTTCGCTCGACCAGTCCCTGATCCTCCATCAGGCGGCGGAAATTCTGCTTGTGCAGGCGAATCCCCGAGATCGCCTCGACGGTGCGCTGCAGCTCGAGCAGCGTGAAGCTCGGCGGCATCAGCTCGAACACCACGGGCCGGTATTTCATCTTGCCCCGCAGCCGTGCGATGGCGGTCGCGAGGATGCGTCGATGATCGAACACCATGCTGACGCCGAGCGCCGGCGAAGCCCCCGCC
>DATEZM010000090.1:0-12524 GCA_035255625.1 Rhizomicrobium sp.
ACTTCGTCACCAAGCGCGGCGACTGCCGCGGCGACGACTCGAAAATTTCCTGGACGCAAGTGGAAACCGGTTCGGCGGTCACTTGGAAATATCCCAGCGTGGTGCTGCGCGGCGATCGTTCGGTCGGCGAGTTCTACTCGGTCGCGCTTACCCATCATCACCAGCAGGCCGACACCGGCACCAAGATGATCCATCTGGGCAGGAACACGCGCTCGCGGATCATCTCGAAGGGCATCAGCGCCGGCAAGGCGCAAAACACCTATCGCGGTCTAGTCAGCGTGCATCCCAGGGCGTCGAACGCGCGCAACTATACACAATGCGACTCACTGTTGATCGGCGGCAAATGCGGCGCCCACACCGTGCCGTATATCGAGAGCCGCAATCCCACCGCGCGCATCGAGCATGAAGCGACGACCTCGAAGATCGCCGAGGACCAGCTGTTCTATTGCCTGCAGCGCGGCATCGGCCAGGAAGAGGCGGTGGCACTGATCGTCAACGGCTTCTGCAAGGAAGTTCTGCAGCAGCTCACCATGGAATTCGCGGTCGAAGCGCAGAAGCTCGTCGGCATCTCGCTGGAAGGGAGTGTGGGATGAACACGATCACGCTCTTCCGTCCGGTTGGCTCGAAGGAACTGGCACTGATTGAGTCCTCTGGTTTCACGGCGTTTCCACCGCGCCTTCCCGAGCAGCCGATCTTCTATCCAGTGACGAACGAAGGCTATGCAACGCAGATTGCGCGCGACTGGAACACAAAGGAAGGCGACATGCTCGGCTTCGTGATGCGGTTTGCCGTGGATGGCGAGTTCCTGGCGCGCTTCGAGCGCAAGGTCGTCGGCGGCAGGCAACACGAAGAGTATTGGATACCGGCCGAGGAGCTGGGGGCGTTCAACCAAGCCATCATCGGCAGAATAGAAGTCGTCGGTCGCTTCACGGAAGAAGACCGGCTGGCACATGAACAGGCACAGCGCGCACATGCTTGAGATCAAAAACCTCCACGTCGCCGTCGACGGCAAGGAAATCCTGAAAGGCCTGACGCTCAGCGTCGGCGCCGGGCAGGTTCACGCCATCATGGGCCCCAACGGCTCGGGCAAGTCGACATTGTCGTATGTGCTGGCTGGTCGCGCCGGCTACGACATCACCTCGGGCTCAATACGCTACAACGGCGAAGACCTGGCCGAAATGAAGCCCGAAGAGCGCGCCGCCAAGGGCGTGTTCCTCGCCATGCAGTATCCTGTCGAGATTCCCGGCGTCACGACGCTCACCTTCCTCAAGACCGCGCTCAATGCGCAGGCGCGCGCCCGTGGTGCGAAAGAGCTCGACGCCATGAGTGTGCTCAAGCTGGTGCGCAAGCGCGCCGCCGCGCTCAAGGTCAGCGAAGAAATGCTCAAGCGCGCCCTCAATGTCGGTTTTTCGGGCGGCGAGAAGAAGCGGCTGGAAATTCTCCAGATGTCGCTGTTCGAACCGAAGCTCGCGATCCTCGACGAGACCGATTCCGGCCTCGATATCGACGCGCTGAAGCTCGTCGCCGAGGGCGTCAATGCCCTGCGCGCACCCAACCGCGCGATGCTGGTCATCACGCATTACCAGCGCCTGCTCGACTACATCGTGCCCGACCGCATTCATGTTCTGGCGCACGGCAAAATCGTCGCCGAAGGCGGCAAGGAGCTGGCGCACGAACTCGAGGCCAAGGGCTACGAGCACATCGTGGGCAAGGCGGCATGAGAACGGCGGACGCCATCTTCTCGGACGCGCTGGCGCACGCAGGGCCGGCTGTGCCCTGGCTGGAGCCGCGCCGGGCCGAGGCGGTCAAGTTGTTCCGCGCCAAGGGCGTTCCGCACCGCCGCGTCGAGGACTGGAAATACTCGGACCTCAAGACCGCGCTGGAAGCTGCCAACGATCTCGGTGGCGACACCATCGCGCTGACACTTGCGCCGCTGCCCGCAGGGGTCGAGCATTTCGATCTCGCCGACCTGGCGAATGCGCCGGACTGGGTGCGGGCGCATCTCGGAAAAGCCGCGCGGGGTGGCGCCATGCCGGCCGCGGCGCTGGCGCTGGCGCACACAGGTTTCGCCATCCGCGTCCCGAAGAACACGCATCTCTCCGCTCCGCTCCAGTTCGAAGTCTCCGGCGCTGGTCACACGCGCGCGCTGATCGTGATGGAGGAGGGCGCTTCGCTTACTCTGGTTGAGGCCCGCAAGCCGGGCACCGGCTTCGCAAATGTCGCAATCGAAGTGGTCGTCGGCGCCAATGCGCAACTAACACACGTCCGGACATCGCCCGCCGCGCGCGACACCATCCAGGTCGAGGACATCGCGGTCCGTGTCGCGCGGGACGCGTCCTACCGCGCACATCTGTTCAACGGCGGAGCATCGTTGTCGCGCTTGAATCTGCGCCTCACGCTCAAAGAGCCGGGTGCGAACGCCTTCCTTTCCGGTGTCAGCGTGCTCGGCGGGCTGCACGCCGATGTCACGACCGAGGTTTATCACGCCGCGGGCCGCACCCATTCCGAGCAGCTGTTCAAGAAGATTGTCGGTGGCCGCGGCCGTGCCGTCTATCAAGGCAAGATCACCGTCGCGCAGGGCGCTGACAAGTCCGACTCCCGTCAGATCGCCAAGGCGCTTCTGATGGGCGAACGCGCCGAAGCTGATCTCAAGCCCGAGCTTGAGATCTTTGCCGACGACGTCAAATGCGCCCATGGCGCCGCGGTCGGCGACCTCGATGCGGATTCGCTGTTCTATCTGCGCGCCCGCGGCATCCCGGAGGCTGAGGCCCGCAACATGCTGGTCCGCGCTTTCCTCGAAGAAGTCGTCGCGGAGATCGCCGACGAAACCATCCGCGCCGCGGTCTGGCAGGCGGTGGAAGACGCGCTGCCGGGAGCGATGGCGCCATGACCGCGCAGACCAAAATCGCGTCGGCCTTCGATCCGGTGGCCGCCCGCGCCGATTTCGAGATTCTCTCGAAGACCGTCTACGGCAAGCCGCTTGTCTATCTCGACAATGGCGCCAGCGCGCAGAAGCCGCGCCAGGTGCTCGACGCCATGCGCGATTTCGCGAGCAGCGAATACGCTAACGTCCATCGCGGCGTGCACTATCTCTCCGCCAGGGCGACCGACCGCTACGAGGCCGCGCGCCGCACCGTGCAGAAATTCCTGAATGCTGCGCATGAAGACGAGATCGTCTTCACCAAGGGCGGCACCGAGGCGATCAATCTCGTCGCCTATTCCTATCTCGTGCCCCGCATCCAGCCGGGCGACGAGATCGTACTGACAGTGATGGAGCACCACTCCAACATCGTGCCCTGGCATTTCCTGCGCGAACGTCAGGGCGCCGTGCTCAAATGGGTTGATGTTCGCGACGACGGCTCGCTCGATGTCGAGGCGATCGACGCCGCCATCGGCCCGAAGACCAAGCTCGTCGCTGTGACGCATGTCTCCAATGTGCTCGGCACCGTTACGCCGCTGAAAGAGATCGCAGCGCGCGCCCACGCCAAGGGCGTGCCGGTGCTGGCCGACGGTTGCCAGGGCGCGGTGCATGAGATCGTCGATGTCCGAGACCTCGACGTAGATTTCTACGTCCTAACCGCGCACAAGCTCTACGGTCCGACCGGCATCGGCGCGCTCTACTGCAAGCGCGCACTGCTCAAATCCATGCGCCCATTCAATGGCGGCGGCGAGATGATCCGCGAGGTCACCCGCGATATCGTCACCTATGCCGATCCGCCGGCCCGCTTCGAGGCCGGCACGCCGCCGATCATCGAAAGCGTCGGCCTCGCCGCCGCGCTTGACTACATGCAGTCCTTCGACCGCGCCGCGGTCCGCGCCCATGAGCATGACCTGCTCACTTACGCCCGCGAGGGCGTGCGTCCGTTTAACTGGCTGCGCGTCATCGGCGATGCGCCGGGCAAGGCCGCGATCCTGTCCTTCGAGGCCGACGGCATGCACGCGCACGATCTCGCAACCATTCTCGACCGCGAAGGCGTCGCGGTGCGTGCCGGCCATCATTGCGCCCAGCCGCTGATGGAGCGCTTCGGCGTCGCCTCGACCACGCGCGCCAGCTTCGCGCTCTACAACACCCGTGCCGAGGTCGACGCGCTGATCGCAGCGCTGGCCAAGGCGCGGAAGATATTGGGTTAGGCGATGGACGACTCCCTTCGCGAGCTTTACCAGGATGTGATCCTCGATCACTCCAAGCATCCGCGCCATTTCGGCAAGCTGGAGGGCGCCACCAATACTGCCCAGGGCCACAATCCGCTCTGCGGCGATCGCGTCACGGTCCAGCTCATCGTCGACGAGGATGACCGCATCGCCGATGTCAAATTCGAGGGCAAGGGCTGCGCCATCAGCCAGGCCAGCGCCTCGCTGATGACCGACATGATCGCTGGCCGCACCGTCGCGGAGGTCGAGCAGGTCATGGGCGGGTTCCTCAACCTGGTGAAGGGCGAGACCGTCGAGGGCCTGGACGAGGACGACCGCGAGAGGCTCGACGTCATGGCCGGCGTCAGCGCGTTTCCCATGCGGGTCAAGTGCGCGACGCTGGCCTGGCACACGATGAAATCTGCTCTTGAGGGCGGCGAAACCGCCGTGTCGGAATGACCGCGCAACCGAACCAGGCCGAAATCGTGGCATCGGCGCTCAGCGAAGAGGAACTGGCGGACTTCACCCAGAAGCTCATCGCCGCGCTCAAGAGCGTCTACGACCCCGAGATTCCGGTGGACATCTACGAACTCGGTCTTATCTACAAGGTAGACGTCGCGGACAACAAGGACACGGTCGTGGACATGACGCTGACCGCGCCGGGGTGCCCGGTGGCCGGCGAGATGCCGGGCATGGTAAAGTCGGCGCTGGAAGGCGTCGAAGGTATCGGCGAGGTCACGGTCAACATGACCTTCGATCCGCCCTGGACGCCCGAACGGATGAGCGAAGAAGCGAAACTCGAACTGAACATGTACTGATGACCACGACGCAGACCACGAACCCGAAACCCCGCCGCGAACGGCCCAAAGCCGTTCGTCTGACCGATGCTGCTGCTGCGCGGATTCAAGACATCATGACGGACGCCGCCGGCAAGTATCAGGGCGTGCGCGTCGGTGTGACCAATGGCGGCTGCGCCGGCATGAGCTACACGATGGATTATGCCGAGGACGTCAAGCCGCTCGATGAAGTGGTCGAGGACAAGGGCGTGAAGATCTTCATCGATCCCAAGGCCATTCTCTTCCTGATCGGCACGGAGATGGACTTCGTGCGCGAGAAGCTCGGCGCCCGTTTCGTGTTCAACAATCCGAACCAGACGGCCGCCTGCGGCTGCGGCGAGAGCGTGAGCATCACGCCCGCCGGGGACCCCAAGCACTAGGTATGGCCGCGCCGAAGCAGGATCCCCACCGCTTCGACGATCTCTTTGCAGAATTTGGACCGGTCCGGCTGCGCCGCTTTTTCGGAGGCGAGGGCATCTATGCGGACGACGTCATGATCGGTTCGGTCTTCCGCGATGTGATTTATTTCAAGACCGCCGGCGAAACGCGCAAGGCGTTCGATGCCGAGAAATGCAAACCCTTCACCTTCTACAAGGGCAGGGAGCTGATCACGACCACCTGGCTCGCCATCCCCGAACGGCTCTACGACGATCCGGACGAACTGGCGCGCTGGGCCCGTGCTGCGCTTGCCGTCGCCAAGACATCACCGGCGGCGAAAAAGAACGCTGGGAAGGCGGTGGCGCGCTTACCGAAGCGGACGCGCCGAGCCTAGATCACCACAGATGCACGCGCTGGTCGGGCGCCAGGTAGTATTTGTCGCCCGGCTTCACGCCGAACGCGTCGTACCAGGCGTCAACGTTGCGCTCCGGTCCGACCGCGCGCCAATGCGGCGGGCTATGCGGATTGGCGAGCACCTGCAGGCGCATCGCGGCGTCGGTGTACTTGCCGCGCCATATCTGGCCGAAGGAGAGGAAGAAGCGCTGATCGCCGGTGAACCCGTCGAGCACCGGCGCCGGCTTACCGCCCAGCGACATGTGATAGGCCTTGAGCGCGATGGCGACGCCGGAAAGGTCGCCTATGTTCTCGCCCATGGTCTGGCGACCGCGCAAATGCAGGCCCGGCAGCCCTTCATACGAGTCGTACTGCGCGCCCAGCATAGACACGCGCTCTTCGAACGCCTTGCGGTCCGCGTCGGTCCACCAGCTCTCCAGATTGCCATCGCCGGTGTATTTGCTGCCCTGGTCGTCGAAGCCGTGGCCGATCTCGTGTCCGATCACCACGCCGATGCCGCCATAGTTCACCGCATCGTCCGCGTTGGGATCGAAGAAGGGCGGCTGCAGGATCGCGGCCGGGAAGAAGATCGAGTTCAGCGATTGCGTGTAATAGGCGTTCACCGTCGGCGGCGTCATGTTCCATTCGTCGCGCACGACGGGCCCGTCGATCCGCGCCAGCCGGTACTGCCATTCGAAGGCCGTGGCGCGCTTCATGTCGCCGGTAAGGTCGTCGCGCTTGACGATAAGGCCGGAGAAGTCGCGCCAATGGTCGGGATAGCCGATATGCGGCGTGAAGGCGTGCAGTTTCGCCAACGCCTTCTGCCTGGTCACATCCCTCATCCAGGTGATGGTGCGGATGTCGGCGTCATAGGCCGCGACGATGTTGGCGACCAGCTCCTCGGCTTTCACCCTGGTCTCCGGTGGGAAATATTTCGCGGCGTAGAGCTTGCCGAACGGATGGGTGAGGGTGGCGTCGATCAGCTGCACCGCCAGTGTGTCGCGCGGCAGCTGCTGGTCCTGGCCGCCCACCACCTTGCCGTAGAAGGCAAAGTCGACGTCGTCGACCTTCTTGGGCAGGTAGGCTTCCATCGCGTGGATGTAGTGGATGGTGAGGTAGTCCTTCCACACACCGACCGGCGTCGCGGCGAACACTTTGGCCATTGCGGGGAAGGCGGTGTTCTGGCGCGCGATCACCTTGCGATCAGGCGCGATGCCCTGCGCGCGATAGAACGCGATCCAGTCGAAGCCCGGCGCGAACTTCGCCAGATCGGCAACCGTCATGGGGTTGTAGGTCTTGTCGGCGTCACGGCTTTGCGCCGGCGTCCATTGCGGTACGGCCAGGTCGTTCTCGAGCTTGAAGACCGCCGCGGCCCGCTCATGCGCATGCTTCGCGCCGGTCAGCGCCAGCGTGCTTTCAAGATAGGCGAGGTAGGCAACACGCGCGTTCGCCAGATCGGGATTCGTCGTGTCGAGATAGTAGTCACGGTTCGGCATGCCGAGGCCGGCCTGTGTCGCGAACACGACATAGGCGTGCGAATTCTTGGGATCGGCGTCGATCCGGCTGCCCACGATGCTGTCGCGGTCGGCGAAGTTGGGGAAAGCAGGATCGCCCATCAAGGCGGCGATCTGGCTGAGCGTCTTCAGCGCCGCGATGCGCTTCAGATCGCCTTCGATGGGCTTGAGGCCGCGGGCCTCGATCTGCGTCGTGTCGGTGAAGGCGTCATAGAGGTCGAGAACCTGGTGCTCTTCCGGCGTCAATGTGGCCGGGTCTTTCTTGTGCAGGTCGGCAATCAGATCCTTCATCCGCTGTTCGGAGAGGATGCGCAGTTCCTGGAACGAGCCGATCGAGGTGCGGTCGGATGGGATCGTGGTGCGCTTGAACCAGTTGCCGTTGGCATATTCGAAGAAGTCGTCGCCCGGCTTCACGCTGGTATCCATGCCCGTGAGATCGAACCCCCAAGGGCCGATCGCCGGCTTGCCGGCGGGCGGCGCATCGGCGAGCGCGAGGGAGGCAAGTCCGGCCAATCCGGCCAGCGCGACGGCGATCTTCTTCATGGCATCACTCCTCGTTTGCGTTCACCACACCGGCACGCGCTTGTCCGGCGCCAGATAGAGCTTGTCGCCGGGCTTGACGTTGAACGCGGCATACCAGCCGGCGTCGTTGCGCACCACGCCATTGACGCGGAACTCCGACGGGCTGTGCGGATTGGAAAGCACCTGCTTGCGGATTGCGGCATCCCGATGCGTCTCGCGCCAGCTCTGCGCATAGGCGATGTAGAAGCGCTGGTCGCCGGTGAAGCCGTTCAGCACCGGCGCCGGCTTGCCGTGCAGCGAGATATGATAGGCCTTCGCCGCGATGACCAGGCCCGCTATGTCGGCGATGTTCTCGCCCAGGGTGAGGTGTCCATCGATATGCAGGCCGGGCAGGGGCTGATACTGGTCGTATTGCTTGGCGATCGCCTCAGTCCGCGCGTGGAAGTTGTTGAAGTCGGCCGCTGTGAACCAGTCCTCCAGATTGCCGCGCTTGTTGTATTTCGAGCCCTGGTCGTCGAACGCGTGACTAATCTCGTGCCCGATCGTGGCGCCGATCTCGCCATAGTTCACCGCATCGTCGGCGTTGGGGTCGAAATAGGGCGGTTGCAGGATGCCGGCCGGAAACACGATCTCGTTGAAATTGAAATTGTCATAGGCGTTGTTGGTCGGCGGCGTCATGCCCCATTCGGCGCGATCGACAGCTCCGTCGATGCGATGCAGCTCGCGATTCCACTCGAACACGGTCGCCGCTTTCACGCTCTTCACCAGATCGCCGCGATCGATGGCGAGCGCGGAATAATCGCGGAAGCGGTCGGGATAGCCGATCTTCAATGCCATGGCATGCAGCTTTTCGAGCGCCTTGGCGCGGGTCGGCGGCGTCATCCAGGCAAGCGTGCGAATGTCGGCGTCATAGGCCGCGATCAGGTTCTTCACGAGCTGTAGCGCCTTGGCCTTGGCCTCCGGCGGGAAGTATTTGGCAACATAGAGCTTGCCGAGCGCTTCACCCATCGAATTGTCGAGTAATTCGACGCCGCGCGTGTCGCGGGGCAGCTGCGCGGTCTTACCGCCCAGTGTCCCGCCGTAAAAGGCGAAGTCCGTGTCATCGACGCGTTTGGGAAGAAAGGACGCAAAGCGATGCAAATACCGCGTCGTCTCGTAGTCGCGCCACACCTCGACCGGCGTCATGGCGAACACCTGGGCGAGCGCAGGAAATGCCGATTTCTCGGCCACGATCACCTTGCGAGCGCCGCCATTCTCCGAAACGCCTGCCGCCTTGAACATCGCGTCCCAGTCAAAGCCCGGCGCGAACTTCTTGAGTTCGGCGATGGTCATCGGATTGTATATCTTGTCGGCGACGCGGCGGTCGGCGGCCGGCCAGCTGGCTTTGGCGAGCGCGACTTCGACCGCATAGATCCGTTCCGCTCGCGCCGCCGGATCCTTAGCGCCGGCGATGGTCAGCATGTCGGTGAGATATTTCTTGTAAGCCACCTGCGTCGCGACGATGTCCTTGTCGGTCTTCAGGTAGTAGTCGCGGTCCGGCATGCCGAGCCCCGACTGTGTCAGGTTGGTCGAATAGACATCCGAATTTTTGTCGTCGACGCCGAAATAGAGAGCAACCGGGCCATCCAGGCCGAGCGCCGGATCGCCGATCCCGGCCGCCACGTCGCTGAGCGACTTGTAGGCGGCGATCTTGTCGAGGTCCGCCTTCGCGGGGGCAAGTCCGCTCGCTTGGATCTGTTTCGTATCCATGAAGGCGTTGTAGAGGTCGCGCAGCTTACGCCCTTCGGCCGTCAACTTGTCGTCAGGTGTCGTCGCCAGTTCGGCGACGAGCTGCTTCAGCCGCGCTTCGTTCTGAAGGTCGAGCTCGAGATTGACGCCGGCATAGGTGCGATCGGGCGGGATAACTGCCGTCTTCACCCAGTTGCCGTTGGCATATTTGAAGAAGTCATCGCCGGGCTTCACGCCGGTGTCGATATAGGAAAGCTCGACGCCCCAGGGCTTGACCTGTGGCTGGCCGGCCAGCGCCGCACTGGCGATTGCGACCGTCACCACGCCCAGAAGAAGACTACGCTTCATGGCTTCCGCTCCACATTCAAAGAAAAGTGCCGCCGGATGACATCCGGCGGCACGGTTCTGGCTACCAGAGATGCACGCGCTTGTCCGGCGGCAGATAGTATTTGTCACCCGGCTTCACAGGGAACGCATCGTACCAGGCATCGGTATTGCGCGTCGCGCTGATGACACGGAAATTTCCCGGCGCATGCTCGTTCGACATCACCTGTGTGCGCAGCGCGGCGTCGCGCACCTTCTGCCGCCAGATCTGGCCATAAGACAGGAAGAAGCGTTGATCGCCGGTATAGCCGTCGATCACCGGCGCCGGTTTGCCGCCGAGCGAGATGTGATAGGCCTTGAGCGATATATTGATGCCTGCGAGATCGGCGATGTCCTCGCCCAGCGTATTGCGTCCGATGACGTGCAGGCCGGGCAACGCCTCGTAGGTGTCGAACTGGTTCGACAGCATCGTCGTCCGTTCATCGAAATTCTTGCGGTCGGCTGCCGTCCACCAGTCGTGCAGCATACCGTCGCCGTCGTATTTCGAGCCCTGGTCATCGAAGCCGTGGCTGATCTCGTGTCCGATCACCGCGCCGATGCCGCCATAGTTCACCGCGTCGTCGGCGTTGGGATCGAAGAACGGTGGCTGCAGAATCGCCGCGGGAAAAACGATCTTGTTGGCGGACGGATCGTAGTAGGCGTTCACCGTCGGCGGCGTCATGCCCCACTCGTTCTTGTCGACCTTCTGGTCGATGCGATTGAGTTCGCGATGCCATTCGAACTCCTGACCCGCCTGTACATCGGCAAGCAGTGCGCCCGGCGTCACCGAATAGCTGCTGTAGTCGATCCACTTGTCGGGATAGCCGATATGCGGTGTGAACTTGTGCAGCTTTTCGAGCGCTTTCTGCCGCGTCGCGTCCGACATCCAGGTTACGGTACGGATGTCTGCGTCATAGGCCTTCAGCAGGTTGCCGACGAGCAGCTCGGCTTTGGCCTTGGACTCGGGCGGGAAATACTTCGCGGTGTAGAGTTTGCCCAGCGCCTCGCCCAGAAGGTTGTCGAGCAGATGCACGCCACGTGTTCCGCGGTCGAGCTGCTGTGACTGCCCGCCCAGCACCACGCCGTAGAACGCGAAGTCGGTGTCATCGAACTTTTTGGGCAAATAGGCTGAGAAGTTGTGCAGATAGTGCGCCGTCAGATAGTCCCGCCATACCGCGACCGGGGTCTCGGCGAAGATCTTGGCGAGGCCGGGGAAAGCGGTGTTCTGCGTCACGACTATCTGCCGTTCGCCCTTGGGACTCTTCATTGGCACATCGGCTGCCGCGAAGAAGGCGTCCCAATGGAAGTCCGGTGCCAGGCTCTTGAGGGCGGTCACCGACATCGGGTTGTAGGTCTTGTCCTCGTCGCGGTTTTGGGCGCGCGTCCAATGCGCCTGCGCGATCTTCGCTTCGACGTCATAGATGGCTAGGGCGCGCTTGTCTGCATCGGTCACGCCGGCCAGCGTCAGCATCGCGGCGAGGTACTTCTTGTAGGCGTCGCGGGTTTGGACCAGCGCGGGGTCGTTGTTCAAATAGTAGTCGCGGTCCGGCATGCCGAGACCGCCTTGGCCCAACACGATGGAATAGGCGTTGGGATCCTTCTCGTCGGTGCCGATCGCCATGTTGAACACGCTGGCCTCGTTGAGCCGCGGCGAGGACATGAGCCGCGCCACGTCGTCGAGCGTTTTGGCACGTGCGATCAGGGCGAGATCGGCCTTGGCGGGGGCAAGGCCCGCGGCGTCGATCGCGTTCTGGTCCACGAAGGCATCGTAGAGGTCGAGCAACTTCTTCTCTTCGGTGGTGAGCGAGGCCGCCGGCTTGGCATGGAGATCGGAGACGATCTGCTTCATCCGATCTTCGCTCTGGATGCGCAGTGACTGAAAAGCGCCGATGCTGCTCCGTTCCGGCGGGATCTCGATCTTCTTCACCCAATTGCCGTTCACATAGGAGAAGAAGTCGTCACCGGGCTTGACGCTGTGGTCCATCGCCGTCAGGTCGACGCCCCAGGCGCCAAGTTCCGGCTTCGCGGCCTCTACTGCCAGCGCGCAGGTCACGCTGAAAGCTCCGGCCAATAGGAGAAGGCTCGTTCGCATCGCTCGAAACTCCACGGATGAGGGTTCGGCCGGCATCACCGGCACGTCATGAATCTGACAGCAAGTAGGTCAGAACTTACGCACAGCGCGCAAGTCACACCCCCGCGAGTTAACCACGCTTATTGCCGCGGCGGGTTATTTCCCCTGGAACTTAGCTGGGCGCTTCTGGAGAAAGGCGGTGACGCCTTCTGTGAAATCTTGTGTCCGCCCGGCCCGCTCTTGCGAAGCGCGCTCAAGGTCGAGTTGCTCCTCGTAAGTGTTATGGGGGCTCGCCCAAAAGAGACTACGCGTCAGGGCGAGCGATGACGGCCCATCGGCCAGTTGGTTCGCCAGTTTCAGGGCCTCCTCAAGCAACGCATTATCGGCCGCAACCCGGTTGATCAGGCCCCATTCCAGCGCCTTGTCGGCCGGCAGGCGCTCGGCCAGAAGCGACAGCTCCTTGGCGCGCGCCAATCCGATCAGGCGCGGTAGCAGCCAGGTCGAACCGCCGTCCGGCACCAGGCCGATACGGGTGAAGGCCTGAAGGAAGTAGGCCGAGCGCGCCGCGACAACCAGATCTCCCATCAG
>DATEZM010000091.1:0-2948 GCA_035255625.1 Rhizomicrobium sp.
ATTTCTGGAGCGCGTCGCCGACATCTTCGGCTTCTCGCCGAACGAATATCGCCGTATCCGTGCGACGCATATCGGCCCCGACAGGGGCGATCCCTACGTCGTGCTCGGCGTGGACTATGCCGCGAGCGACGAGGAGGTGCGCGCCACCTACCGGATGCTGGTGCGCGAGAATCACCCGGACAAGCTGATCGCCCGCGGCGTGCCCGAAGAATTCATCCGCCTCGCGACCGACAAGCTCGCCGTGATCAATGGCGCCTATGAAAGGGTGAGCAAGGAGCGCGGCTGGAAGGGCTGAGGTTAGTGGAAGCGCGCGGGCATCACATCGAAGTGGCGCACCACCGATATGGCATGACCGGTCGCGTCGGCGATCTCGATCTCGCTGCTGTCGAAATCCTCATCGCGCTCGGCGATCATCTTGCGCAATGCGCGGACGGTTGCGTCGCGTGCATCCTGCGCCGTTGCAAAGTGATAAATTTGTCCATCGTAGATCACTTCGTCGCCATTGCGGATTTTCAGGGTAAATTGCGCCATCGTCACGACCTCATGAGCACAACACTGCACCGCACAACATGTTCCGGCCGACGCCAGCGCAATTTTTTCGCACGGCTTGGCAACCGTTTGATTTGCCGCCTATAATCAGTCATCCGGCGGGGGCTGGAGGGCAATATGGCGCTGCTGCCGGCGTCGAACACAAAGCCCGCGCCCTGGTGGCGCTCGCCGCGTCTGCCGGCCGCGATTGTCGTCGCGCTGGTTCACGTCGGCATCATCAGCATCATTCTGACGTCTCAACCCGGCGCGATCGCGCTGCCGCCGGTGCCCCATGAAATGTTTTATCTATTTCCGCCGGCGCCTCCTTTGGTGCGGCTGCCGCATCGAATCGAACCGCCCGTGGCCGCGCATCGCACGCGTCCACTTTTCCGCTATGAGCCTTCGACAGGAATCACACTGCCTGCGCCGGTGGAGAGCGCTTTGGAGCAATCGCTGTTCGGTTGTGCGCCGGAGGATCTGTCAAAACTCACACCGGCGCAGCGCGCCCATTGCGGCGAGGTGTATAGCGCCCGCGCCTACGACGGCTCCCTGCAGGGTCCGCCGCAACCGCTCGATACCGCGCGCTGGCAGACGGATATCGACAGCCGCAATACACCGCCCTCAATGGCCTGCACCGGCGCGGCGAGCACGCCGGCCCGCGCACCCAATTCCGCCTCCACGGCAACACTCGTGGATCCGCTCTGCCTGCTGCGCAGCTTCAGCAGTCTTCCGGCCCAATAGCCGGAGGTATGATGATTATTTGATGACTCCCCTTGACATAGGGCTATTTGATGACTTTATGATGAGCACAAGGGTCGCTTCACAGGCCCGGCTCACACGACAAGGAGTCATTCATGAGCAAGATAGGAGTGGGCGTCGGCGACGAATTTCCGGTCGATGACAGCGCCCCCAAACCCCCGCCCACCAATCCGGATCCAGCCGCCCAGGAACAGGCTGACCGCGCCGAATTCGAAGAATGGAAGCGCCGCCGTGACGCCTATCGCGCCCAGCGCGAGGCTTGGCGCGCTTCCGGCGAGGAATGGCGTCGCCGTCGCCACGACTGGAAGGACCAGTGGCGCGCCCAACGCCGCGCCTGGCGCGACGAGCTTCAGGATGGCCGCTATGGCGGCCGCCGCGGCGGCACCTGGTCAGGCGACTATCCTTTCCGCTACGGCCCTTGGCGTATTGTCGCCATTGTCGCCGTGCTGGCGCTGATCGTTTTCGTCTTCAGCCATATCGGCCTCTTCATCGTCGGCGCGGCAGCGTTGGCGGTTCTGTTTGCCGCTTATCACCATCATGGACACGATCCGTTCGATTTCGGTCCAAGCGATATCGGCCGCAATGCGCCGCCGCCCTCCGGCGACAAGCCCGCGGTTTGAAGGAAACACATATGAGACATCGTCACGGTCACCGCTTTCACGGCGCCGCCGCCGAGGCCATGCGCGCCGCGGCCGACGCCATGGACACCGGCGAACGCACTACCACCCGCGTCCAGCTCGAAATGCCGCCGCAGGCCATGGAACGCCTGCAGCGGCTGAAGGAGAAGACCGAGGCCGCGTCCTACGCCGAGGTCATCCGCAACGCGTTGCGGATGTTCGAAGCCCTGGTGCAGGAGCATGAGAACGGCGCGGAATTTTCCCTCAAACGCGCGAACGGGGATACCGTCGCCTATAAGATTTTCGTCTGATGAGCGTCACTGAACCGCAATCGCCGTCCGCCGTGGCGCAGCTCGCGCTGTTCCTGGCGCGCAAGGGTCGCCGTGTCTGGCCGCTCACGGTCGAATCCAAACACACGGTTACGCCGCGCATGACGCGTGTGCGCTTTACCGTTCCGGCTCTCGACGAGTTGATCTGGAAGCGCGGCCAGGATCTGGTGCTGGAACTGCCGCAGCAGGGCGATGCCATCGCGCGCCGCCACTACACGATCCGCGACATCGACGGCGCCACGCTCGCTATCGACTTCGTGAACCACGGCGAAAGTCCCGCCGGTCGCTGGCTCGCGGCAGCGGCGCCGGGCAGTCGCATCGACGCCGCTGGCCCGCGCGGCCACACATTCCTGCATGCCGCCGACTGGCACCTTTTCACCGGCGACGAGACCGCGATCCCCGCCATCTTCGCGATGCTCGAGGGCCTCCCGGCGGATGCCAAGGCATACACCTTTATCGAAATCGCGGACAACGCCGAACGTCAGCGTGCTCCCGACGGCGCGAATGTCGTTTGGCTCTCACGCAAAGGTGCGGCCCCCGGGCCGAGCTGTCTTCTTGCCGATGCGGTGGAAGCATTTGCGACATCGAAAAAAGGCCGTCAACCTAATTTGGGAAATTTTTAGGAAAGCACCCGGACCGTTTCCACCTTGCTGATGAGCCAGTGGCCGTTCTCCCGGACGAAGGTGAATTTCACTTCCTGGAAAACTGTGTCGTG
>DATEZM010000092.1:0-6858 GCA_035255625.1 Rhizomicrobium sp.
AGATTAAGGGTTCGCAGCCATGACCGAACTCGATCTTCTCACGCTCGCTCGTTCCACGACGCAGGCCGAGATCGGCTATTTCGCCCAGATGATCACCATCAATTTCGCGATGGTGGTGGCAATCTACTACTTCCTCAACCAGGCGCAGCTGGCGATGAAGTTGTTCGCCTTTCTCGCCTATATGGTCGGCATGCTGTTGTTCTTCGGTGAGATGCTGCTCGAGGCCAATCTGAAATACACGCTGCTCCTGACGATGAAGGCGTTGCCGCATGTCTCGCCGGTGACGGAACGCTATCTGGATCTGTCCGGGATATGGCTGACGACGCTGACCGCGGTTCTGTTCAACGGAGCGATCTGGATTTTGTGCCTAGGAGTCTTCTACCTTATGTTCTTCTGGCGGAAATCGCCGGAAGAGCGCGACGTCCGCATCATGAGACCCTGAATCGTGACCGCCGCCGCCCTGCCCGCAATCCTGTCCGCCTTCCTCGCTTCCTTTGTGGAGGTCGTCGAAGCGCTGACAGTCGTGCTGGCCGTGGTGAGCTTGCGCGGCTGGAGACCCGCGATCGCAGGCACCTTCGCCTCGCTCGCGACTTTGGCTGCGATCGTTCTGGCGCTCGGACCACTGCTCTCTCGCGTCCCGCTCGGCGCGTTGCAGGTGACAATCGGCGTTCTGTTGCTGCTGTTCGGCCTCGGCTGGCTGCGCAAGGCATCGCTCAGGGCAGCCGGAGTCATCGCCCTGCATGACGAGGATGCGATTCTCGCGAGCACGACTGCCGAGCTCGGGGCCGAGGTCGCCAGCCGCAAGACGTCTCAAGACTGGATCGCAGGAATGACCGCCTATAACGCGGTGCTACTGGAGGGCCTTGAAGTCGTCTTCATCGTGATCGCTGTCGGCGCGGGGCGCGGCCTGTTGCTGCCGGCAGGTATTGGGGCCGCCGGCGCCTGTGTTGTGGTCCTTACCCTCGGCGCGATCTTGCAAAAGCCGCTGTCGCGCGTGCCACAGAACACACTCAAATTCATCGTCGGCGTGATGCTGTCGACCTTCGGCGTCTTCTGGACTGGAGAAGGCCTCGGCGTGACCTGGCCCGGCGGAGATCTGGCGCTGCTGGCGATCGGACTGCTCTTTCTCGGCGCGGCTGTCGCCACATCCGTCGCGGCGCGCAGAATGGCCACCGTATGATCCGCGACGTTGTCCTCGAGCTCTATTCGATGTTCGCCGGCGACTCGCGGATGTCGTTGAGCGCGCTAGCGGTCGTCGGCGTCTCCGCAGTGGTCGCACTGGGGGTCTCGCCCATGGCCGGTGGCGCGTTTCTGCTGGTTGGCAGCCTTGTCGTCCTGGTGACGAGCATCCTGACAGCGGCGCGCGGCAAGAACTGACGCAATCGGACCGCAGATCGGCCGCATTCGCTGCTATGATCGCAGCGGCTGTCGGAGGGGGACGTAATGTCGGTCGTGGAATCCGGCGAGGAGCCGCACGGCGCCGCGCCTGCGTTGGTCGTAAGCCGCCTTGCGATGGGCGCTACCCAGGGCCTTGCGCTTTATCTGCTTTACCGCGCAGCGGCCGACAGCACGTGGCCTGCGACCGACCCCTACCGGTTCGCCCCGCTCGTGCTGATCTGGCTTTTCGCGCCGGTTCTTTTCCTGCAAGGCGTAGGGACATTGCGTTTACGGACGCTTATTCCCTGGATGGCGCTGATCGTCACCGTTCTCGGCGCCTTGGCCTGGTACGGCGTCTGGCGCGCCTGGCCCAGTCCCAGCCAGCATGTTCCCGACGGCGGCATGCTTTTTGGTCTTCTGGTGGCGACATTCGCAGGCCTGTTCATCGCGCAGTCGCTCGTGCTGGCCGGCGATACGGAGCGGAAATTCGTCGCCGGCTATCGCGCCCATTTCGAGGCAGCAACCAAGCTCGCCGTGCAGTTCGCGGCAACGGTCGCCTTCGTGGCTGTGTTCTGGGGCGTGCTGTGGCTGGGCGCGGTGCTGTTCAACCTGATCAAACTCAGCTTCCTGGAAACGCTGCTCGAGAAAGACTGGTTCGCAATACCGGCGACCGCGCTGGCGTCAGCCGCAGCGATCCATGTCACCGATGTGCGCGCGCGGCTGTGGACCGGCATCCGCACGGTCGCCTCCACCCTGCTCTCCTGGCTGCTGCCGCTGATGACGCTGATCGCGGCGGGGTTCACGATGAGCCTCGTCTTCACCGGCCTGGCGCCGCTATGGGCGACGCGCGAGGCGGCCGGTCTGTTGCTTGGTGCCGCGGGGGCCGTGGTGATCCTGCTCAACACTGCATATCAGGACGGCGTGAACGAACATAGTCGCGCAACCGTGTTTCGGATTGCGGAGTTCGTGGCCGCGCTCGTTCTCGTGCCGCTCGTTATGCTCGCGGCCTATGCCGTTTGGCTGCGTGTTGGGCAATATGGCTGGACAGTGGAGCGCGTCTTCACCGGCGCGGCGGTGGCGATCGCGCTGTGCTATGCGATCGGCTATGCGGCGGCAGCGCTGCTATCGCTGTCGGGCGGCACATGGATGCGACTTGTCGCGCCTGTCAATGTCGCGACAGCATTTGCAGCCATCGCCGTCTTGCTGGCGCTGTTCAGCCCGCTGGGTGATCCCGCACGATTGGCAGTGGCGAGCCAGGTCGCGAGGCTGCGCGATGGCAAGGTCGCGGCGAGCGCTTTCGATTACAGCTATTTGAGAAGCGAAGGCGTGCGGTACGGGCATGACGCGCTGGTCCAGTTGGCAAGTGGCGATGTGGGCAAAGCCGGAAGCACCGCGCGCAGATTGGCCCAAGAGGCGCTGAGCGATATGAGCGCTCCGCCGCCGCTGCCGCCGGTGGCGAATCTTGCGGTCAATCTCATCGTCTTTCCTCGGGGCGCCGTGTTACCGGCAAGTTTTTTGAAGCAGGAGTGGCGCACCGCCACCGAAGACGTGCCACCGGCCTGTCTCAGGGACGCCGGTGTGAAATGCGAGGTGTTCGTAATCGACTTCGCCGGTGATGGGCATGACGATGTCCTGGTTCTGGAAAGCGGTAACGCCGGTGCCGTGGCACCGGTCTATGCCGAACAGCCGGACGGGAAATGGGCCGTCGCAGGCCGTGTGCTGCTTCCCGCTTGCGGGCCGAAATTCCAGGAAGCGATGCGATCGGGCAATTTCAAGCTGGTGCCGAGACCCTTCCGCGATTTGTCCGTGAACGGTCTCATCTTTCCGTTCGCCGACGTATCGCCGACGCCGCTCAACTGCCGTTGAGACGCTCGCCTCGGCGCGGGCTTGATGCTACGACCGGCGCGGTTTTGAGGCCGCCATGGCAACCGTTGCTTTGATCGATTACGGCTCCGGTAATCTCCGCTCGGCGGAGAAGGCGCTGGCGCGTGTTGCCCACGAGCGCGGCACCGGGCATGCGATCGTTGTGACCGCCGACGCTGCTGTCGCCGCCGAGGCCGAGCGCATTGTGCTGCCAGGCGTCGGCGCATTTGCCGATTGCATGGCGGGGCTGTCCGCGTTGCCGGGCATGGTCGATGCGCTGAACGAGCGCGTCATGGTCAGGGGCGCGCCGTTCCTCGGCATCTGCGTCGGCATGCAGCTCATGGCGGAGGTGGGGCGCGAGTTCGGCGATCATCGCGGGCTGGACTGGATTGCGGGTGAGGTCGTGCGCATGACGCCGGCCGATACGTCGCTCAAGATCCCGCAAATCGGCTGGAACGAGCTTGTATTCGCGCGATCTCATCTCGTCAGCGACGGACTGCCTGCGAACGCCAATGCGTATTTCGTGCACTCTTATGCGTTCTCGTGCGCGCACGAGGGCGACGTATTGGCGCGGACGGACTACGGCGGTCCGGTCACGGCGGCGATCGCCCGAGACAATCTGATCGGCGTGCAATTCCATCCCGAAAAGAGCCAGGCCGTCGGCCTCGCCTTACTCGGGAATTTCCTGAGCTGGCGCCCGTGATCCTGTTTCCGGCAATTGATCTGAAAGACGGACGCTGCGTGCGGCTGAAGCGTGGGCTGATGGCCGAGGCCACTGTGTTCAACGACGACCCCGCAGCGCAGGCGCGGTCGTTCGCCGACGCCGGCTTTCAGTGGCTGCACTGTGTCGATCTCAACGGCGCTTTCGACGGACGGTCGGTGAACGCCGACGCCATCCGCGCGATCCGAGCAGCGATCGATCTGCCGATCCAGCTCGGCGGCGGCATTCGCGACATCGCGGCAGTCGAGGCCTGGCTCGGTGCCGGGATCACGCGGGTGATCCTTGGGACGGCGGCGTTGAAGAATCCGACTTTTGTGCGCGAGGCTGCGCGCGCCTTTCCCGGTCGGATCGTGGTCGGGGCCGACGCTAAGAGCGGCAAGGTCGCGACCGAGGGTTGGGCCGAGGTGTCCGAGCTGACGCCGACGGAGCTGGGCCGGCGATTCGAGGACGCCGGCGCGGCGGCAATCCTGTTCACCGACATCGACGGCGACGGGCTGCTCCAGGGGGTCAATGTCGAGGCTACGGCCACCTTGGCGCGGGCTGTTCAGATTCCGGTTATCGCGTCAGGTGGTGTCGGCGGTCTGGCCGATATCGAGCGGCTGATCGCCGCGCGGGAACCTAATATCACCGGGGTCGTGATTGGCCGGGCGTTGTATGACGGCCGGATCAACCCCGCCGCGGCGTTGGCTGCCGCGAACGCTGTTTAGCAGCCGGAACTATCCTTAATGTGCCTGTGGATAAGTGTGTTAGCGGGCTTTGCTCAGACGGCGGTTTATCTCGTCAAGCTGCTCGAGCGTTTTATAGGAAATCCGCACTTCTCCACCTCTAGCGCCTTTGTGTATAACTTGAACTTTCAAGCCCAACACATTGGAAAGATTGGATTCAAGGTCGCGAATGTTCGGATCGACTGCAGTCTGGCGCTTTTTGGATGATTTGTGAGTTTTCGAACGCTGTTCTGCCTGCCGAACATTGAGCATTCCTTCGACGATTTCCTTCGCCCGGGCCTCCGCATCGGGGACGCCGATCAGCGTACGGGCATGGCCCGCCGTGAGCCTGCCGTCGCGGATCATCGCCCGAACCACCTCTGGCAAGGTCAGCAGGCGTAGCGTGTTGGCGATGTGACTGCGGCTCTTGCCGACTTCCTTGGCGACCCGGTCCTGGGTGTATTGGAAGCGCTCCATCAGCTCGTAATAGGCGGCCGCCTCCTCGATCGCGTTCAGGTCGGCGCGCTGAACGTTTTCGATGATGGCGATCTCGAGCGATTCCGAGTCGCCCATCTCGCGCACCACGACCGGCACATCGTGGAGCTTGGCCATCTGGGCGGCACGCCAGCGCCGCTCGCCAGCGACGATCTCATAGGCGTTGGACTCGCCTTTGACCGGGCGCACTAGGATCGGTTGCAGGACGCCCTTCTCCTTCACCGACTCGGCGAGGTCGTTGAGATCTTCCGGCGCAAAGCGCTTGCGCGGCTGAAGCCGGTTGGGACGTAGAAACGCAACGGGAAGCTTGTGCATGGCGCGCACTTCGCCGCGCGTCGGTGCTGCTTCCTCGCCGATCAGCGCAGACAATCCCCGGCCGAGACCGCGGTGACGTTCTTCCGCTGCCATCACGCCGCCGCTTTCAGACGGTCGCGTTCGCGCGCGATCAATTCGCCGGCGAGCCGGATATAGGCTTGGCTGCCAGGGCAGCGCAGATCATAGACCAGCGCCGGCAAGCCGTGGCTAGGCGCCTCGGAAATACGCACGTTTCGCGGGATTGTGGTGCGATAGACTTTGTCACCCATGTTCTGGCGCACATCGGCTTCGACCTGTTCGGAGAGTTTGTTGCGCTTGTCAAACATGGTCAGCACGATGCCCTGGATGTCGAGCGACGGATTGAGATTGACCTTCACCAGGTCGATCGTCTTCAGCAGCTGCGACAATCCCTCGAGCGCGAAGAACTCGCATTGCAGCGGCACGATCACTGAATCAGCCGCCGCCATCGCGTTGACCGTGAGCAGTGAGAGTGACGGCGGGCAATCGATCAGCACATAGGCGAACGATGATGATCCGTGTGCGGAGTATTCCGCCAGCGCATCCTTCAAGATGAAATTGCGCCGCTGCCGGTCGATCAGTTCGAGCTCGGCGCCGGAGAGATCCACCGTCGACGGCACCAACGACAATTTGGGGATACGGGTCGGGACGATCGCATCCGCGATGTTCGCCTCGCCCATCAGCACGTCATAAGTCGTGAGCTTGCGCTCGGCACGCAGGATGCCAAGTCCGGTCGAGGCGTTGCCCTGCGGATCGAGGTCGATGACCAGCGTCGGCTGGCCAACCGCCGCCAGGGCGGTGCCGAGGTTGATCGCAGTGGTGGTCTTGCCGACGCCACCCTTCTGGTTGGCGACGACCAGAACCCTTGGCCTAACCCCTTGGCTTGGTTCGGACATGTTCGAACTCCCGGACCTCCAGGATAGCACCAGACGGGTCGGTGGCACTCCGGTGCTGGAGGGCTTTTATCCTCCAAGATTTACGGGCTTCGGTCAATTCGGACGCTAGGGATTGACCCTTGAGGAACAGGCAAACCGTTCCCCCGCCCGCGAATTGCTGTGCATAGCCCAGCAGCGTGTCGAGTGGCGCAACAGCTCGGGCGGTGACGACATCGAACTTCTTGGTAGCCGCAGATTCGATGCGCTCGCCGCGGATATCGACCTCAAGTCTCATGCGATCGGCAGCCGCGCGCAGGAAGTCCGCCTTTTTTCGTGTCGCCTCGAACAACGTGACCACCACCCTGCCCCGCAGCAACTCTGCCAGGACAAGCCCCGGGAAACCGGCGCCACTGCCCAGATCGGCGAGCGTTCTGGCGGACTCCGGAATGAACGGCATGAGCTGGGATGAATCCCACACATGCCGGCGCCA
>DATEZM010000093.1:0-6153 GCA_035255625.1 Rhizomicrobium sp.
CGCCGGTGATCGACGGGCTGACGGGCGAGCAGCGCTTCTTCCTCGCCTATGCCCAGACGCGCCAGCAGGCGATCCGCGACGAGTCACTGCGCCAGCAGATCATGACCGATGGCCACGCACCGTCGCGCTACCGCGCGCTGGCGGTGCGCAACATCGACGGCTGGTATGACGCCTTCCACGTCGGCGCGGACGAGAAATACTACCTCGACCCCGCGCACCGCGTGCGAGTGTGGTGAGGCGGCTCGGATCGGCTGACGAGATTGCGCGCCGGTCGCGGCAGAGAAGAGAGCAACGCGGGCAGGCAAAGTAGGGTTGGCGTGGCGGCTACTTTGCCTGGCCGCCAAATAAAGTGGTGCGGGCGGTGAGACTTGAACTCACACAGGCCTTGCGGCCCTACGGATTTTAAGTCCGGTGCGTCTACCATTCCGCCACGCCCGCCAGCGTGATTTGCATTTATAGCGCACCGGGCGGCGATGGCTCTAGCCGAACGGCAGGCTAGCCTGCAGCTGCATCCGGCTTTGGGATGCGGCCGATATCGTCAATCTGACCGATATGACGCAAGCGACCGCCCCGTGACGGTGAGGGCCTTGGGGTCCCTTGGTCATGGGGCTATCATGTCACGGTAAATGTGAAGATTGGTTGGGGGGCACGATGAGGAGTATTTTTGTATCCGCTGTGGTGGCACTTACCATGATTTCCCTATCCGGAGCCGCAAGGGCTGATTGGACTTTCTGGTCCAACTCTCCAGGTGGTCGCGTCTATCTGGACTACGGCACTATCAAGACCGACGGAACCAAACGCTTGGTGTGGGAGCTTTGGGATTATGATTCTCCCCAGCAAACCGCTGCAGGAACATACTACTCGATGAGTTGGCTTGAACAGATCGATTGCGCGTCATCGATGCGTAAGGGTTTACAAGTTGGGTACTACGCCGGCCACATGCAGGGCGGAGTTGCGTTCGGTGCTAATGCACTCACGGAGACCGAGCTATCCATCGCCCCGAACACCTTTGATGCGCTGCTACAAGCCAAGTTTTGCTAATAGTGAAACTGTAACGGTGTCGGCATCGGGGCACTCTTACAGTTTGCTTTTAGGTTATTGTCAATCTGATCAACTTGGCCAAGCCAGACACCTAAGGTCGCTTTGGCGGGGAAATGTGATACCGTAAGGGTGTGTGCAAAGGGGCAATCATGCTTTGGAAAGTGCTCTTGGGGATTGCGATAGCGAACTGCGGTCTGGCAGTCAGCACACCGGCGTCCGCGCTAGCGTATCAGGACATCCAAGGCAGTTGGTGCGGGTTGGCGTCAAATCGCAATTTGACAAATGTAAATTTCTCCCCAGAGTCTTTCACCATTACGTTCCTTTCAAACAATTCCCAAGTCTCGTTAAAGATTGTCCGCTATGAGTTCACAGATTCTGTCGTAACGATTCAATATCAAAATACATCTGGTGCGACCCTCCAAGTACACTACGGCGAATTTAGCTTGGACGACCAGAGAATGGCCCAAGAGGCGTCCACTGCCGGTCCCCGCTATTTGTTCGTTCGCTGCTAGAACAAGAAATCGTGCCTAACTCTGGCAGCAGTCCGGGAAACTGTAACAGTGCCCCACCCATCATGTGCAATCATGGGTTGAGTCTGTCTTAGAAACATAAGCATTTCCAAGGCGTAAGCTCTTTTCCGTAGCCGTTGACTTGGGCTTGCGCCTGACTATAGTGCGCCGCCTTTGCGGGGCCACCCCGCGCCACTCGCGGCATCGTCCGCCAAGCCTGGAAGAAGCATGAGCAAGCGCCTGAGTTCGAAATACAAGCTCGACCGCCGCATGGGCGAGAGCATCTGGGGCCGGCCGAAGAGCCCGGTCAACAAGCGCTCTTATGGTCCGGGCCAACACGGCCAGCGCCGCGCCAAGAAGCTGTCGGACTACGGCACGCAGCTGCAGGCCAAGCAGAAGCTCAAGGGCTATTACGGCAACATCACCGAGCGGCAGTTCCGCAAATATTATCAGGAGGCCTCGCGCCGCCAAGGCGACACCGGCGAGAACATGATCGGCCTGCTCGAGCGCCGGCTCGACGCGGTGGTGTACCGCTCGAAATTCGCGCCGACGCCGTTCGCGGCGCGCCAGCTCGTCAGCCACGGCCACGTCAAGGTCAATGGCCGCCGCGTGACGATCTCCTCGTTCCAGGTGGGCGACAAGGACCAGATCGAGTTGTCGGCCAAGGCCAAGGAGATGGCGCTCGTGCTCGAAGCCGTCAAGTCGGCCGAGCGTGACACGCCGGACTATGTGAACGTCGATCACGACAAGATGACGGCGAAGCTGCTGCGCACGCCGAAGCTGTCGGATGTGCCTTACGCCTCGCAGATGCAGCCGCATCTGATCGTCGAGTATTATTCGCGCTAACGGCAACGCGAACGTATCGGAAGACCGCGGGGGCGACCTCGCGGTCTTTTTACTTGCGTGGCGACGCGCGCCGTCCTGCCATCGGCAAAACGGAGGTGGGCGATGCGGTATTGGCTCGGACTACTCTTACTGTTCCTTCCGGCGGCGGCGCTGGCCGATGACGGCGCGCTGCTGAAGCAGAAGACACAGGCGCTGATGGACGCTGTGACCGCCGGCGACGTCAGGGTTTGGCCTGGACTGCTGGACCGCCGTTTCACAATGATCGACGAGAATGGTGTGATCTCGAACTACGACCAAAGCGTCGCTCAGGTCACGCCGCTGCCGAAGGGGATTTCCGGCTCGATCCTCGTGACCGAATGGAAGGTCGCGTTTTTCGGCGACACCGCCGTAAGCACCTATCTGGATGACGAACACGAGGATTTCCACGGCCAGAGGCTGCATGCGCTTTATCGTTCGACCGGCACATGGCTCAAGGACGGTGGCGCCTGGAAGCTCATCGAAATGCAGACTCTGGCGCTGCGCCAGGATCCGCCGGCCGTGGCGCTCGCCAGCGCGCTGACCGATTCCTATGTCGGTCGCTATCGCGTCGGGCCCGACTACGAATATGTCATCAGCAAGAAGGACGGCCGGCTCTACGGCGCGACCAATGGCGGCAAGCCTGTGGAACTCAAGGCCGAGCTTACCGACGTCCTGTTCACGCCGGGCCAGCCGCGCACGCGCAAGATTTTCCAGCGCGACGCCGGCGGCGCGATCAACGGCTTTGTCAGCCGCCGCGAGGAGCGTGACGTTGTCTTCACGCGCGAGAGGTAAGGGTAGGCCGCCTCTGAAAGCCCGAATCCGGCAAACAATGATCAAGTGCTTGCGGTTTGCCGCCGCGGCCGCCGATATCTGGCGGTCAGCCCTGCGGCCTTTTCATTTGTAATCGCCGGCAGGCACCCTACTTTCGGTTGGCGCTCTCGATGGGACGGATGGATGACCTACACCGTGTTCGGCGACAAAGGCTCGGGCGCGTTCTCGGCGGAAGCCGTGCTGGCGGAGGCCGGCGCGCCTTACGAATTCTATCCCGTGTCGCTGGACCGCCATGAGCAGCGCAAGCCCGAATTTCTCGCCATCAACCCCAGCGGCAAGATTCCGGCGCTGCGGCTGCCGGAAGGCGAAGTGATTACCGAATCCGCCGCGATCCTGCTCACCATC
The DNA here is from genome assembly GCA_035255625.1 of Rhizomicrobium sp. Classification (GTDB taxonomy): domain Bacteria; phylum Pseudomonadota; class Alphaproteobacteria; order Micropepsales; family Micropepsaceae; genus Rhizomicrobium. The sequence continues at coordinate 3,591 of DATEZM010000093.1, forward strand.
GCCGATCATTTCCCCAATGCGCGGCTGCTGCCGCCGCAAGCTGGGCCGGGGCGGGCCCAAGCCTATCGCTGGCTCGCTTTCATGGCGTCCGAGATTTATCCGATGGTGGAAATCTCCGACTATCCCGAACGCTTCGCGCCCGAAGGCGATGAAGCCAAGCAATTGCGCATCAAGGCGCGCGAACGCATCCGCGAGCGCCTTCTGATTGTCGAGCGGGTCGCCGCCGGGCCGTGGTTCCTGCCGTCGGGCTTTTCCATCCTCGACATCTACGCCTCGATGTTCACGCGCTGGCGCGGCAGCATCGGCCGCGACTGGCTGGAGCAGGGCCACATCCCCAAGCTCACGGCGCTGGCCCAAAGCCTGGCGGCGCGGCCCGCCATCGCCCCGGTCTGGGCGCGCCATTTCGGCTCATAGAATTCCCTTGAACGTCCATACGGATTCGTTGCGTCCCGCATCCTTGGCCGGCCGCGAAGCGCTATTATGTCCGTCTGTGAAGAAGGGGAGATGGCCATGGTATCGCGGCGGATGATGATTGCAGGCGGCGTCGGCGCCGCGGCGGTGGCGGGCCTCGGCTATCGCATCTGGGATCGCGGCGTGTTCGCCGGCCCCGGCGGCGCGCCCTACGAAGCCTGGGCGCAATGGCGTGGCAGCATTGTCGACGGGATTGCGCGGCCACTCTCTGCCGCCATCCTTGCCGCCAATCCGCACGACACCCAGCCCTGGCTGTTCGAGGTCGGCGACGAACAAATCACGGTCCATGCCGACCGCGCCCGCAATCTCGGCAGCTTCGATCCGTTCCGCCGCGAGATGCATCTGGGCATCGGCGCCGCGATCGAGAATCTGGTGCGCGCCGCCGGCGTCTATGGCTACACGCCCTATGTGCGCCCGGTCGCTGGCCGGCTGACGTTGTCGCCGCCGGACGTTCCCAAACCGGTCGCGCATATCACGCTCGATCCCGGTGCGCCGGGCCGCGATGCGCTCTACGAGGCGATACCGGACCGGCACACCAATCGCAGTGTCTATCGCGAAAAGGCGTTAGCCTCCGGCGTGAAGGCCATGCTCGCTGCGTCGATCGCGGACCTCGAGGTGCGCGTTGCGTTCTTCGATGACGCCAGGGCGCGCAAGGACCTTGCCGGTCTGATCGTCGATGCGACGCAGCGCATCGTCGCCGATCCGCAGATGTCGGCCGATAGTGCCCACTGGATCCGCACCGGCCGCCGCGAGGTGGAAGAGCACCGCGACGGCGTCACGGTCGACGCTGCGGGGCTGTCTCCAGCGACGGTCATGTTGGGAAAGCTGCTTCCCGATCTCGGCCCGGCCTCGCAGGACGTGTACTGGCTCGCCAATACGCGTGACATTCAGACCCACGCGCCGCTACTTGGAATGATCCTGGTGAAAGACCGGCTCGACATGGCGTCGTCCATCGCCGCCGGCCGCGCCTGGCAGCGGATGCATCTCGCCGCCGCCGCCGCGGGGCTTGCGGCACAGCCGCTCAACCAGCCGGTCGAATGCATCGACCGCAATGCGATGCTCGGGCGCCCCGACACCTACCAGGCCGCGCTCGTTGGGATGGCAAGGGCGCCAGGCTGGCAGCCGACCTTCGTCTTTCGCATGGGCTATGCGGAAAACCCGGCGCCGCTCTCGCCGCGCCGGCCGTTAGCGGCCGTGATGAAATCTTCGGGTTACGCCTAAGCCGCAATCGAGAGATTGCGGCGCGAGGATCAAGCCGCTTCGAGTGCGATGCCGTGCTCGGCGAAGAACGCGGCAAGTTCCTCGTTCTCGAACATCTCGCGCAGGATGTCGGCGCCGCCGACGAATTCGCCCTTCACATAAAGCTGGGGAATCGTGGGCCACTCGGAATATTCCTTGATGCCCTGGCGGATCTCCGGATCCTTGAGCACGTCGATCGCTTTGAATTTCACGCCCACATTGGAGAGTATCTGCACCACGGCCGCCGAGAAGCCGCATTGCGGGAACACCGGCGTACCCTTCATGAAGAGCACCACGGGATTGCCTTTGACTTCGTCGTCGATGCGCTTGCGGATGTCGCTCATGGCCAAGATCTCAATATCGTTCGTTGTTCGATCTAGGCCCGCGAACCCCGAGCGTCAAGGCATGCCCCTTATGCTAAACCCTTGGCCATGAATCCCGCCCTTCCGCCGCGCCTGAAAGAAGCCGCCGACGCGTTGCTGGAAGGGGTTTCGCGCAAGGACCTCGCCGCGCATTCCACAGCGATCTCCAAGGAATATCGCGCCGGCCGAGGTTCCGCAGGCGTGGTGAAGAACGACACCGACACGCTCGCCTATCTCGTCGCGCGCTTGCCGGCGACCTATGCCGTCGCCGCCGCAGTGCTGGATCAGGTGCGACGCGCAGTGCCCGATTTCGCGCCCGGGAGTCTGTTGGACGCCGGAGCCGGCCCCGGAACCGCCACCTGGGCCGCGCGCGAAACCTGGCCTGCGCTCACCCACGCCACGCTCATCGACTCCAATGCCCGCTTCCTCGATCTCGCAAAGAAGCTGGTCCCCGGCGCAGCGTTCCTGTCAGGCAGCCTCACAACAGGCGC
>DATEZM010000094.1:0-8250 GCA_035255625.1 Rhizomicrobium sp.
CGCTTCGTGGATCGCGACCGGCGTCAATTGCACGCGGTCGGTGACGTCGCCGATGGCGTAGATGTTGTCGGCGCTGGTCTTCGAGAAGCGGTCGACCAGGACCTCGCCGCGCTTGCCGAGCTCGACGCCCGCCTTCTCGACGTGCAGCATCTCGGTGTTCGGGGCGCGGCCGATCGCGAGCATGATCTGGTCGCACTCGATGGTGTCGCCGTTGTTGGTTTCGGCATGAAGGCAGTGACCCCGCTTCTCGATCTTGGTGAACTCACAGCCCAGCGCCACGTGCAGGCCCTTGGCGTTCATCGAGACCGCGATCGCATCGCGGATATCCTCGTCGAAACCGCGCAGGACCTTTTCGCCGCGATAGAGGAGCGAGACCTGCGAGCCCAAGCCGTGGAAGATGTGGGCGAATTCGAGCGCGATATAGCCGCCGCCGGCGATCAGGATGCGCCTGGGCAGCGCGTCCAGATGGAACGCCTCATTGGACGTGATGCAGAGATTGGCGCCGGGGATCATATGCGTCGTGCCGAGCTCGCGCGTCGGGCGATTGCCCGTGGCGATCAGGATCTTGTCGGCGGTGACGCGGCGGTCGTCGTTGAGCAGCCGGATCGTGTGTGCGTCCTCGAACACGGCGCGGTCCTGGAAGATCGTTACGCCAGCGGCGAGTACGTTCTTCGTATACATGCCTTCGAGACGGGCGATTTCCTTGTCCTTGTTGGCGATAAGGGTGGGCCAGTCGAATTTCGGTTCGCCGACCGTCCAGCCGAAGCCGGCGGCATCGTCGAAATCCTCGCGAAACTCGGCCGCATAAACGAACAGCTTCTTCGGGATGCAACCGCGGATCACGCAAGTGCCGCCCATCCGCCATTCCTCGGCCAGCGCGACGCGGGCGCCGGCGAGTGCCGTCATGCGGCTGGCGCGGACGCCGCCGGAGCCGCCGCCGATCACGAAGAGATCGTAGTCATATTGTGCCATGGGCCGGTCCCGAACTTGCCACCGCTCGCATAGACGAGCTTTGATCCGTTCTCAATGTGGGGGCGAGTCCCAGGATGCGGCAGGGGCTGAAGGGCGCGCGCGGCGCGGGCCTGATATGCGCGGTTTTGGCGCTTGGCGGCTGCACGCTGTCCGACTCGCTGCGGCATGACGACATCCGCTCGCTCTGGTTCCAGCCGGGCAACGCGGTGACGCGGCAGACCGTGATCTTCGCCACCGACCGCGAGGCCGACGGCAGCAAGCTCGGTTATGGGCTGCATTGGGACTCGGCGATCCATTGCGGCACCTCCGTGCTGTCGATCCCCAGTGCCTTCGCGGCCGGCCAGATGCCGCATTGGCCGGACGCCTCCGCGCCGACGGGTTTCGATTGCGACGCGAGCGGCGAGATGGACGGTTTCGCGCGCGCCGTCGCCGATCGGGCGCACGCGATGCATTGCGACCGGGTTCTGCTGTTCGTCCACGGCTACAACCAGACCTTCGGCACTGTGTTGATGCGCGCCGGCCAACTTGCCACCGATACGCAATGGCGCTGCGTCATGGCGCTTTTCAGCTGGAGCAGCGAAGGCAAGTTCGATCGCTATGCCGCCGACATCGAGCGCAGCGGCTATGCCGTGCCGGAACTGATCGCCGCGATCCGGGCGCTGGACGCGACCGGGCTGACGGTCGACATCGTGGCGCACAGCATGGGCGCGCGCGTGACGCTGACGGCGCTGGCGGCGCTGTGCGCGCGGCGGCCGACAGCGGTCTCCGACGAACTCCTGCTGGTGGCACCCGACGTCAGCGCCGAGCACGACAATGACGATTTCGGCCACCTGCTGGGCAAGAGCGCGCCTTGCGTGCAGCGCGCCACGGTCTACGCCTCGGACAACGATTTGATCCTGGTGACGTCGGAAGGCGTGCATGGCGGCATCCCGCGCGCCGGACGCGTGCCGGAGCGCGACCTGCAATATCTGGACGGCCATCACGGCGCCGTCGACGTCGTCGACGCCAGTGCGGCGCCGGGCGATCCGTTCGGACACGGCTATTTCGTCTTATCCTATGAAATGATGGACGACATGATGTGGACGCTGGCGGGGCTGCCGGTCGAGCGGCGGGCCGACGCCGCTGCGTTAGGCGGCCCGACGCTCAGTTGCACCGGCGCCAACTGCGCGGAACACCGCTATGCGCTGCGGGTCGCCAAGAATCGCGGGCTGGATGCGGAAACAAGGCTGCTCAGACAGGTTTGGCCGCTGCTGTTTCACGTTCAATGACTTCAACCTCGCCGGGATGGGCGATGAGAAGGGTCTGGGCCAGCCCGATGAACAGTCCGTGCTCGACGACGCCGGGAATGCCGGCCAAGCCCTGGGCCAGTTTCGCCGCCGAGGTGATGGCGCCGAAGGCGCAATCGTAGATCACATTGCCGGAATCGCTTTTGACAATGGCGTCGCCGCGCACGCGCAGGGTGATCGCGACCTTGTTATAGCCAAGACCTTCAGCCGCACGCGCGATGCGGGCCGCCGTGGTCTTATGGCCGAATTCGAGGACCTCGACGGAAAGCGGGAACTTGCCGAGCCGGGCGACCAGCTTGGATTCGTCGGCGATGACGACCATGCGCTTGGCCGAGGCTGCGACGATCTTCTCGCGCTGCAGCGCGCCGCCGGCGCCCTTGATCAGCGTCAGCTCGCGATCGGCCTCGTCGGCGCCATCGACCACCAGATCCAGCGGCGCCAATTCGTCGAGCGTGGCAAGCGGGATGCCCAGCGCGCGCGCCTTGGCCGCTGTCTTCTCCGACGTCGGCACGCCGATCACACTGAGCCCACCGCGTACCCGAGGCGCCAGGAGGTCGAGAAAAATCTCCGCTGTCGAGCCGGTGCCCAGCCCGAGCTTCATGCCGGGAGTGACATAGTCGATAGCCTTGGCGGCGGCGGCGCGCTTGAGTTCGGCGGGTTCCGTGGTCATGCGGTGACTATACGGATTCGTTGGCGCGCGTGGTATGGCCTTTGGCGATGCAAACGCACTACGACGTCGCGGTTATCGGCCTTGGTGCAGCGGGAAGCGCGGCGCTGAATGCGCTGGCACGCAGCGGCGTGCGAGCTATCGGCATCGACCGGTTCGATCCGCCGCACGATCGCGGCAGCAGCCATGGCGAGACACGGCTGTTGCGCACCGCCTATGCGGAAGGGCCGTTCTATGTGCCGCTGGTGAAGCGCGCGGTCGCGCTGTGGAGAGCGGCCGAACGGCGGACGGGCGCGACGCTGTTCGAGCACACCGGCGTCGTCTATGCCGGACCCGGCGGCAATCCTTTCCTCGACGCGACAAGATTGGCGGCTGAGTTGGGCCAGGTGCGGCTCACCCCGGCGCGCGGTCTCGACCGGTGGTTCGATCTGCCGAAGGGATGGCACGCGTTGCGGGAGGCGGGTGGCGGCTTCGTCTATCCCGAGCGCGCGATCCGCATTTTTCTCGCCGAGGCCCGGCGGCATGGCGCGACGGTGCTGCGCAATTGCGCCTGCGAGTCGATGGAACGGTCCGGCGGGTTGATTGTGCTTCGCACGCCACGCGGGACGATCGAGGCGAAACGCGTCGTGGCGACCACGGGCGCCTGGATCGCCGAGCTGATGCCGGAGCTTACACCGGCCACTTTCGTCGAGCGCCGCGTGCTGCACTGGTTCGCCGATCCGGACCACCGGTTCACGCGCGCCAAGGGCTTCACGCCTTTTGCCATCGGGACGGGTGACGGCCAGATGTTCTACGGCTTCCCGGCCAACGCGAAGCGCGAGGTGAAGATAGGCGAGCATTTGAGCGTGCAGGTCGTCGGTTCTCCGGACGCCGTCGACCGCCGCGTGCGCCGGTCCGACATCGACGCTATCATGCCCCTGGTGCGCCGCTTCATGCTTGGACTTGGCCCGCGGCTGCGCTCGAGTGTGTGCATGTATCCGATGGCGCATGACGAGCGCTTTATATTGGCGAAGCATCCCGGCGATCCGCGCGTCGTCGTGGGCGCGGGGCTGTCGGGGCACGGATTCAAATTCGCACCGGCGCTCGGCGAAGCTCTGGCCAATCTGGCGCGTGACCGGCCGCAGAAGGTCGACATCAGGCCGTTCGGCTGGCCGGTCCCTATTCGACCGTGACACTCTTGGCCAGATTGCGCGGCTGATCCACGTCGGTGCCTTTGGCGATCGCGGCGTAGTAAGCCAACAGCTGCACCGGGATCGCGTAGAGGATCGGTGCGATCAGCGGATGGGCGTCGGGCACCTCGATCGCGTGCCACACCTTGTCGCCGGCCTGCGCGATGCCCTTGGCGTCGGAGATCAGCAGCACCTTGCCGCCGCGCGCCATGCTTTCCTGCATGTTGGAGATTGTCTTCTCATACAGCGCGTCATGCGGCGCGATGACGATGATGGGCACGTTCTCGTCGATCAGCGCGATGGGCCCATGCTTCATCTCGCCGGCGGCGTATCCTTCGGCGTGGACGTAAGAAATCTCCTTCAGCTTCAGCGCGCCTTCGAGCGCGATGGGGAAGGAGGGGCCGCGGCCGAGATAGAGCACGTCGCGCGCCTTGGCGATCTCCTGGCCGAGCTCCTCGAATTTCGATTCCAGTTTCAGGACCTCCACGATATGGCGCGGCGCCTCGAGCAGCGCGGCGCAGAGCCGCTTTTCCTCGGCTTCCGGGATCGTGCCGCGGGCGCGGCCTGCGGCAATGGCCAGCGCCGCGAGTGCCGCAAGCTGACAGGTGAAGGCCTTGGTCGAGGCGACGCCAATCTCCGGCCCTGCGAAGGTCGGCACCACGATGTCGGCATCGCGTGCGATCGAGCTCTCCACGACATTGACCATGGCGAGCGTCACCTGGCCATGCTGTTTCGCATGGCGCAGCGCCGCCAGCGTGTCCGCAGTCTCGCCGGACTGCGAGATGAAGAGCGCCGCGCCATCTGTGGCGTAAACTGGATCGCGGTAACGCAGCTCCGAAGCGACGTCGACCTCGACCGGGAGGCGCGCGAATTTCTCGAACCAGTATTTGCCGACCAATGCCGCGTAATAAGACGTGCCACAGGCGGAGATCAGGAGCCGCGGCGCCGAGGCCAGCGCATGCGCAAGACCCTTCTCATGCAATGCGACATTGGGACCGACCGCGTCGATGTAGTGCGACAGGGTGTGGCCGATGACTTCCGGCTGCTCGGCGATCTCCTTCGCCATGAAATGCTTCTTGCCGCCCTTGTCGACGATAGCCGCGGATGCGGTCGTGATCTTGACCTCGCGATTGGTGGGCCGGCCTTCTTCGTCATAGATCGCGACGTGCGGACCTTCGACCACCACCACGTCGCCGTCTTCGAGATAGGCGACGCGGTTGGTGAAGGGCGCCAGCGCGAAAGCGTCGGAACCGAGATAACCTTCGGTCTCGCCATAGCCGACGGCCAGCGGCGCACCCTTGCGGGCGCCGATCAAAAGACCCTCATGATCGTGGAAGATCATGGCGAGCGAATAGGCGCCGGTCAGCCGCCGCGTCGCGGCGATCGCCGCATCCTTGGGGCTCATGCCCTGATCGAGATAGTCGGTGACGAGATGCACCGCGACTTCGGAATCGGTCTCGGACTGGAAGGCATGGCCCTTGGCGACCAGTTCCTCGCGCAGCGCGCGGAAATTCTCGATGATGCCGTTGTGCACGATGGCGACCTTGGCGGAAGCGTGCGGATGGGCGTTGATCTCGGTCGGCGCGCCATGCGTCGCCCAGCGGGTGTGACCGATGCCGGTGTGACCGGTGAGCGGATTGCCGGCGAGCACATCGCCGAGCCTGCCGAGCTTGCCCGGCGAGCGGCGGCGCGCGATCTGGCCATGCACCAGCGTCGCGATGCCGGCGGAATCATAGCCGCGATATTCCAGCCGCTTCAGCGCGTCCAGGATGACGGGCGCGACGTCACGCGTCCCCGCGATTCCGACGATGCCACACATGTTCCGGTCCTTCCCTCCGCTATCCGCCACGGGATAGCGCTTCAAACTTGAACCCGCGCTGAACGGCGCGGCCTATTTCTTCCCGGCTTTTTCGGCCTTCTTACGGGCGCGGAATTTCTCCGCCCAGCCGGCGATTTCCTTCTGCTCCGCGCGTGTCACCGCGAGGCTGTCCTTGGCCGTTGCCTTGGTGATGACCGAGCCGGCGCCGACATAGGTGCCGTCGGCGATCGTCACCGGCGCAACCAGCGCCGCGTTCGAGCCGATGAAGGCGCCCGCGCCGATCTCGGTGTGATGCTTGTCGAAGCCGTCATAGTTGCAGGTGATCGTGCCCGCGCCGATATTCGCGCCAGCGCCGACGGTAGCGTCGCCGAGATAGCTCAGATGGTTTGCCTTGGCGCCCTTTGCAATGCGGGCGTTCTTCACCTCGACGAAATTGCCGATATGGACGTCTTCCTCGATCCGCGCGCCGGGCCGCAACCGCGCATAGGGACCGATGAGCGCGCCGGCCGCAATGTGGGCGCCTTCGAGATGGCAGTGCGAGCGGATTTCGACCCTGCTCTCGACGCGCACGCCGGGGCCGAACACCACGAAAGGGCCGATCTGCACGTCGGGCGCGAGCACCGTGTCGTGGCAGAGGAACACGGTCTCCGGCGCGATCATGCCGACGCCGGCATCGAGGGCGCGGGAACGCAGGCGCTGCTGCATCGCGCGTTCGGCATCGGCCAGTTCGGCGCGGCTGTTGACGCCCATGACGTCGATCTCGGACGCCAGCGTGATGGCGCAGCCGACCCCGTCGCGTGCCGCGATCAGCGGGACTTCAGGAAGGTAGTATTCCTTCTGCGCGTTGTTGTTCTCGAGCTTGGCGGCCCAGGCGAAGAACTTCGCCGCGCTGACCGCCGAATAGGTCCCGGCGCAGCACAGGTCGATGGCGCGTTCGGCAGGTGTGGCATCCTTGAACTCCACGATGCGGTCGAGCATCCCATCGGGACTGGCGATCACGCGGCCATACTGCGCCGGATCCTTCGGCCGGAACGCGACGAGCGACAGACCGGTCGCTTCCGCCGAAGCGAGCGACTCCGACATCATCGCGGATTGGGCCAGCGGCATGTCGCCATTATTGACGAGCAGCGCGCCGTCGAGGCGGCCGAGCACGCCGGCCGCGGCGAGCGCCGCATGGCCGGTGCCGAGCGGCTTGTCCTGCACCGCGTTCTCGGCGCCGAGGCTCGACGCATAGCCGCGCACATCTTCCATCGAAGGCGCGCTGACGACGACGATGCGCTCCACGCCCGCCGCGCGGATGGCGGCGACGACATGACCGAGGATGGGAAGGCCGGCGACGGCGTGCAGCACCTTGGGCTTGGCGGACTTCATCCGCGTGCCCTGCCCGGCTGCCAGAATGACCGCTGCTCGCGCCATGGCGGATTCCCCTAAACTTCCGCAGGAAAAGGACAAATGACGATTTGCGACGCTATATTGCCTGAACCCCCGGCCGGATTCGTTAACACGCCGTCATGCCCTACGCCCTGATTTTCGACCTCGACGGAACCCTGGTGGACACCGCGCCCGACCTGCTCGGCGCCACCAATGCGGTGCTGCGTTCGGAAGGGCGGCGCGAGGTCGATCCCGCCACACTGCGCCATATGGTGGGCTTCGGAGCGCGCTCGCTGATCAGCCAGGCGTTCGCCGCGACCGGCGCGCCAGCGGACGATGCGCTTCTGCCCGAACTGGTCGACGGCTTCCTGGTTCACTACCGCGACCACATCGCCGATGCGAGCCTGCCCTTCCCGGGCGTGGAAGAGACGCTGGAGGCATTGGCCCGCGAGGGCCGCCATCTCGGCGTGCTGACCAACAAGCCGCAAGCGATGGCGGACCTGCTGCTCAGGGCGTTGAAGCTCGACCGTTTTTTTCCGGTGATCTACGGCGCGGGACGGATGAGTTACGTCAAGCCCGACGCGCGCATCTTCCACGACGTGGTGCGCGAGCTGGATGCGCCTTGCGGGATCATGATCGGCGACAGCATCACCGACGTAGCGACGGCGCGCGCCGCCAAGGCGCCGGCAATCCTGGTCGGCTATGGCTACACGCCCGAGCCAGCCGCAAGCCTCGGCGCCGACGCGGTGACGGACGATTTCCGCGACGTGCCGGCACTGGCGCGAGAGCTGGCGGCGCGCCCAACTTGACGGCCGGAGCGGGGCCGCCCTATACGGCACCTCCGCGAAAGCGGGCGCGTAGCTCAGCGGGAGAGCACTCCCTTCACACGGGAGGGGTCACAGGTTCAATCCCTGTCGCGCCCACCATTTGCCCGCAGGAATGTTGGCTTTCTCGCGCTAAAAAAAC
>DATEZM010000095.1:0-2977 GCA_035255625.1 Rhizomicrobium sp.
ACCGGCATGACGACCGTGATATCGGGCAGATGCGTTCCGCCATCATAGGGGGCATTGGTGACGAACACGTCGCCGTCGCGCATGTCGGGGTGCTTCGCCATGATCGCGGTGACGCAATCTCCCATAGAGCCGAGATGCACCGGCATGTGCGGTGCGTTGGCGACGAGGCCGCCTTCGGCGTCGAACACGGCACAGGAGAAATCGAGCCGCTCCTTGATGTTGACCGAGGTGGCGGTGTTCTGCAGCACCACCCCCATCTCTTCGGCGATCGCCATGAACAGGTTGGCGAACACTTCGAGCAGCACGGGGTCGACGCCGCCGCGTTGCATTGCGCCGCCGGCGCGCTCTCCGATGCGTGTCAGGATCGTGCCCTGGGCGGGATCGAACGCCGCCCGCCAGCCCGGTTCGACCACGATGGTCTGGTGCGGTTCGACGATCAGGGCAGGGCCGTCGACAGTGCGCGGTGCAGGCAGCTGATCCGCACGCACCACCGGCGCCTGATGCCATGCGCCCTGGCTGAAGAACCGGACGAAGCTTTCTTCTCCTCGTGCGGGGGCTGCTGTGACGGGATTGTGTGGCGCGCGTGAAGGGCTTGGTGTGTTCTCGATGCTGCGCGCTTCGACCTCGATCGACTCCGCGATCAGCGGGCGGCCTTCGAAGCCGAAGCCGAACTGGCGCGCATGGATGTCGGCGAAGGTATCCGCCATCTCGTTGGTACTGCCGAAGGCGACCGGCAAGGTCGTGTCGCTGCCGTCATAGCGGATATGCACGCGCACGCTGCTCGCGAAGACGCTTGCGCCCTGCGCCACGAGTTCATCCTCCGCCATACGGCGCAGTTCGGCTTCGGTGCGCGCCAGCGCCTGTTCGCTCTCTCGCAAGAGCTTGCCGACGGCATGTTGCCGTACCGCTCGCAGTGCCGCGCGCTTCATGCCATAGGCGGACAGCAGGCCGGAGAACGGATGGATGAACACCGTGCGCATCTGCAAAGCGTCGGCGACGAGGCAGGCGTGCTGCCCACCTGCGCCGCCGAAGCAGTTGAGCGCGTAGTCGCGCACGTCCACGCCTTTTGCTACTGAGATGCGACGGATCGCGTTCGCCATGTTCTCGACCGCGATGCGGATGAAGCCGTCGGCAACCTCTTCCGGCGAACGGCCGGTCCTCGCCGCGAGTTCTCCGAACGCCGTGCGCACGGTTTCTGCGTTTAGCGGCGCATCGCCATTCGGTCCGAAGATCATCGGGAAATATCGTGGATCGAGCTTGCCCACCATCACATTGGCGTCGGTCACTGTCAGCGGTCCGTTCTTGCCGTAGCTCATCGGGCCCGGATCGGCGCCCGCGGACGCCGGCCCCGCGCGGAAGCGCGCGCCGTCGAAGGTAAGGATCGAGCCGCCCCCCGCAGCAACGGTATGGATCGCGAGCATCGGCGTGCGCAGTCGCACGCCCGCGACCTCGGTCTCGTAGATGCGCTCATAGTCGCCATCGAACCGCGCTACGTCGGTCGAGGTGCCGCCCATGTCGAAGCCGATGACATGCTCGAAACCGGCCTCGCGCGCCGTCTCCGCCATGCCCACCACGCCGCCGGCCGGACCGGAGACGATCGCATCCTTGCCGCGAAAGAATTGCGGCGATGCGAGTCCACCATTCGACGTCATGAAGGTGAGACGGACACCTTGCAGTGCCGCGGCAATTTTCTGCGTGTAGCGCGCCAGTACCGGCGAGAGGTAGGCGTCGGCCACGGTAGTGTCGCCGCGCGACACGAATTTCATCAGCGGCACCGCCTCATGGCTGGTCGAGATCTGTGTGAAGCCGAGCCCGCGCGCGATCTCCGCCGCGCGCCGCTCATGTGCCGGAAAACGATAGCCATGCAGGAACACGATGGCGCAGGCAGCGATCCCTTGCGCCCGCGCCGCCGCAAGGTCGCGCGCCAGCGCCGCTTCGTCTAGCTGCATGAGCGTAGCGCCTTCGGCCGTCATGCGCTCCTCCGCCTCGATCACCTGGGCGTAGAGCATGTCCGGCAGCTCGATCTTCAGCGCGAACAGCTTGGCGCGGTTCTGGTAGCCGATGCGCAGCGCGTCGCGAAAACCCCGGGTCGTGACAAGCACCACGGGCTCGCCACTGCGGGTCAGCAGGGCATTGGTCGCAACCGTGGTGCCCATGCGCACCTCGCCGATCAGGTGTGCAGGAATTGCGGTTCTGCTGTCGAGCCCCAGCGCGCGACGGACGCCTTCCAGCGCCGCGTCGTTATAATGTGAACTTTCCGAAAGAAGCTTCAGCGTCGAGAGCTTCCCGTCCGGTGCCTGCGCCACCACATCGGTGAACGTGCCGCCGCGATCGATATAAAAATTCCACTGCCCGGATGAAGCTGACATGGATGCGAGATTGTCCTATTGGTCTGAGCCATGTCCATCTTCGGGAAACTCGGCGGCGCCGCGGCCGGATTCGTGCTGGGCGGCGGGCCGATCGGCGCCCTGATCGGCGCGCTGGCGGGACATTTCCTGATCGACCGCGAGATGCCGTCGCTCAGTCCGGGCGAGGCGCCCGGCGTAGTCTTCACCATCGCGATGATCGCGCTCGCCGCCAAGATGGCCAAGGCCGATGGCACGGTCACCGACGAAGAGATTGAGACCTTCCATCGCCTGTTCCGCGTCGATCCTCGCGAACAGGCGAGCCTCGATCGCGTCTTCCGCCTGGCGCAGCAGGACACCGCCGGTTTCGAGGCCTATGCCGGCCAGATCGCGCAGATGCTTGCCGGCAATCCCGCTCTGCTGGAGGACATCCTCGACGGACTGTTCGAGATCGCCAAAGCTGACGGCGTCTTCCATCCGGGCGAGGCCGCATTTCTGGAGCGCGTCGCCGACATCTTCGGCTTCTCGCCGAACGAATATCGCCGTATCCGTGCGACGCATATCGGCCCCGACAGGGGCGATCCCTACGTCGTGCTCGGCGTGGACTATGCCGCGAGCGACGAGGAGGTGCG
>DATEZM010000096.1:0-12609 GCA_035255625.1 Rhizomicrobium sp.
GTAGAGAAAATGCGGCCACGATTGTCGTTGGTGGCGCGGTCGTTCAGCCAGCTCTCGATCACCATGTAGATACAGGCCGCCGCGATGCCGAAGATGCCGCGCAGCACCAACCAGGCCGGCACCGACACGAACATCGATTGCAGCAGGATGGTCGCGGCCGAGAGGCCGGCGGCCAAGCCGAAGGTACGGCTATGGCCGACGCGGGCGAGCAACCGTGGTCCTACGAAGCAACCCCCCACGAAACCGGCAAAATAGAACGAGCCGATGACGCCGAGCGCCAGGCTGGAGAACCCGGCCGCGTGCGCGCGCACCGGGATCAGCACGCCGATCAGTCCGGCGCCGGCGATGTAGAGCGAGGCGGAAAAAAGGATGGCGCCGACGGCCAGGATCTGCTTGCGCATGAGACTCTCGAATGCCGGTCGGTATGACGCGCGACCCTGCCCAAGTCAAAGCGCGGCAGCATTGCGTTTTCGCAATGGATTTCGCCTTTTCGATGGCGCGCTACAGATATCTCAGCGCCACGAAGCCGAGCACGACCAGCACCAGGAAGGCGATCAGCACGGCCTCCATGTAGCGTTCGAGAAAGGCCTGCGCCCGCTCCCCGAACAGAGTGACCAGCACGCCCTCGAGCACGATGAAGCGCAGCGAGCGGGTGATGGCCGAATAGAGCATGAAGGCCGCGAACGGTACGTTCGCCAAGCCGGCCGAGATCGTCACCAGCTTGTAGGGCACCGGCGTCAATCCCTGGACGATGATCAGATAGGCATGCGCGGTGTATTTGGCGCGCAGGGCCTCGACCTCGGACAACGGAATGTGCAGCAGCCCGATCAGCCACAGCCCTGCCGTGTGCCAGAACAGCGCGCCGATGGCATAGCCGAGCATGCCGCCCATCACCGACCAGAACGTGCACCAGGCGGCGGTCAGGAGCGCCCGCTCGCGATGGGCGAGCATCATCGGCAGCAGCATCACGTCCGGCGGGATCGGAAAGAACGAGGCTTCCGCAAAGGCAAAGGCCGCCAGCGCCGCCCAAGCATGGCGGCCGCGCGCGTTCTCCATCATCCAGGCATAGAGCCGGCGAAGACCCTTGGGGGGAACGGGCGCGGTGGCTTCGGACATGGACGTCTCGCGGGCGGCGCGCCTTCCTAGCAATGCGCCATAGAGCCGTCCATCGCAGCGCTTGCTGGTTAATGCGGCATTCTTTAGCGTTTCGTCAGCATCCGAACCCCGCGCAAGATATCCCATGGCCAAATCGAAGAAACGCAAACCGACCAAGCCCGCAAAGGCGCCGAAACGGACGCCGAAGAAGTCACGGCCCAAAAAGATCGCCGCCAAAGCGTCTAAGAAGGCGCCTGCAAAACCGATCCCCGCAGCCGCTCGCCTGCGCGCGCCGAAACCCGGCATGCAGCGGCGCCCGAAATCGGCGCTGCGCCGCGCCGTCGAGGGCGCGATGCGCGCCATGCCGAGGCTTAGCCCCCGCCCGCGCGGCGGAAAATACGACACCGATCTCGACCGCAATCCGGCGAACCACCAGCCGCTGACGCCGATGACCTTTCTCGAGCGGGCGGCCTATGTCTTTCCCAACCGCACCGCCATCATCCATGGCAGCCAGCACACGACCTATGCCGAGTTCTATGCGCGATCGCGGCGTCTCGCCTCGGCGCTCACCAAGGCCGGCGTGAAGCGGGGCGACACTGTCGCCGTCATGCTCGCCAACACCCCGCCGATGCTCGAAGCCCACTACGGCGTGCCGATGTCGGGCGGCGTGCTCAACACGCTCAACACCCGGCTCGACGCCGCGGCGCTGGCCTTCATCCTCGACCATGGCGAAGCCAAGGTTCTGATCACCGACCGCGAATTCTCGGCCACGATGGCGGAGTCGCTCAGGCTCGCCAAAGTCAGGCCCATCGTCATCGACTATGACGACCCGCAATTCCCGCAGAGCGGCGCACGGCTCGGCCATATCGACTACGAAGCCTTCGTCAGCGATGGCGATCCGGAGTTCGCCTGGTCCTATCCACCCGATGAGTGGGACGCGATCTCGCTGAACTATACCTCGGGCACCACCGGCAATCCCAAGGGCGTCGTGTTCCACCATCGCGGCGCGGCGCTGATGGGCTATGGCAACGTGCTGGCGGCGCAGATGCCGCGCCATCCGATCTATCTGTGGACGCTGCCGATGTTCCACTGCAACGGCTGGTGCTTCCCCTGGTCGCTGTCTGTGGTGGCGGGCACGCATGTTTGCCTGCGCTGGGTGCGCGCCAAGGCGATGTTCGACGCCATCGCCGAACACAAGGTGACGCATCTGTGCGGCGCGCCGATCGTGATGTCGACCTTCATCAATGCGAAGCCGGAGGAGCGCCGGCCGCTGCCGCATGTGGTCGAGTTCATCACCGCCGCGGCGCCGCCGCCGGAATCGGTGCTGGCCGCGATGAGCGATGCGGGCTTCAACGTCACCCATGTCTATGGCCTGACCGAGACCTATGGCCCGGCGGTGGTCAACGAGTGGAGCCTCGAATGGGACGCGCTCGACAAGGGCCATCGCGCCGCCAAGAAGGCGCGCCAGGGCGTGCGCTATCACGCACTCGACGCACTGACCGTACTCGACCCCGAGTCGATGGAACCGGTACCGGCCGACGGCGAGACACTGGGCGAGGTCATGTTCCGCGGCAATGTCGTGATGAAGGGCTATCTCAAGAATCCCAACGCGACGAAGGAATCCTTCGCCGGCGGCTGGTTCCACTCCGGCGACCTCGGCGTTATGCACGCGGACGGCTATGTGCAGCTCAAAGACCGCTCCAAGGACATCATCATTTCCGGTGGCGAGAACATCTCCTCCATCGAAGTCGAGGACGTGCTCAACAACCATCCGGCCGTGATGTTCGTCGCCGTCGTCGCCAAGGACGACGAGAAATGGGGCGAAACGCCCTGCGCCTTCGTCGAGCGCAAGGTGGGGTATGAGAACGTGACGGCGGAGGAGCTGATCGAATATTGCCGCGCCAATCTCGCGCGCTACAAATGCCCGCGCTACGTCGCCTTCGTCGACCTCCCGAAAACCTCGACCGGCAAGATCCAGAAATTCAAACTGCGCGAGATGACGAAGGACGTGGTGTGAGGATGTGCCGAATTTGTAGTCGGTAAATCAATGCCAATATGGTGGTTCATCGTCGGTCATCGCCGAATCGTCGCTTAGGTATTCCTCAAGCTCCTCCATCAGCAGAGCCTTTGTCGCCTTATTGTCTCCGGCTTTCACGAGAGCCAGAAGTTTTTCGGCAAATTGCTGATCGTCCTTGGCGATCTCAAGAAGAGTCTCGCGATAATCTTCGTGAAGTATGCCATTGCGAATTAGCTCTCCAACCGCATGCGAGGCCGCCGTGTGAGTGTTGAAGCGCTCGGGGTCCTGCGCTTTGACATAATAACTATGGTAGGGACCGTAGTTGATGCGTCCCTGATCTATGTCGGGGCCGTATCGTCTCTCAAGCTCTCTCGCCGTCTTCGAGGCACTTTCGTAATGCTTGTTAAAGTCCGCCACCGAGCATTTGTTCAAACGACAAAACCGCCCGACGAGAATTTCGCGCAAAATCGGGCGCTTTCTTGTGCCGTCACTGATTAGTCTCTCGGTGTGTGCGAAGTCTTTGACGGCGTGGCAGTCCTTGCATAGCAGCTGAATTTTCTTCAACAGTACGGTGCCGTCGCTCGGGTAGATAAAGACCTCATGGGCGTCGAGTTGTTCTCGGCTTTCAAACTTGTCCGAACAGGTCTCGCAAACCAACCCACGTTCACTGGCGAGGGTACGTCGAATCTCTTGCCACCGGTATTTGCTGATTTTCTTCCTCAATGCCGCTGATGACATGAAGTGTGGCGTTAGCTCGATTGTAAGACGATAATCGCTCACGTCGGTCATTGGATTACTCTCGCGCCGATTGGTCCATCGTCGATGGACAGAAGTCTGCGGTCAGATTGGAAACTCTTCCAACCAGGTAACCACCGGCGCTATTGGAAAAATAATTCTCTGCCCACCCCTTGACAACAATCCCCCTCATTCCCATTTCCCAATTTCGCGCCGGTGCTCCGCACTGTGCGCCCCTCCTGCGCCGCTGGGTATGTGGTGCCCATGACATGTGAAGCGCACAGACGTCTCGGTCCGATAGCGGGGAGCGAGCGCCAATAAGCACGTCTGCGCTTCGCCGCGACGATCCGGAGAACGTTGGTGTCAACTGCCGCGCTTGAAATACTGCACCGCACGTTCGTGCTTCTCGGCCGCCGCGCGCGTCTTGAAGGTGCCGAGATTGCGGCGCTTGCCGGTCTTGCGATTCTTCTTGCGCGAATAGAGCCGGTAGCCGCCGGCTGCGAGCTTGCGGATCATGGTCTTCACTCCCGATCGGTTGCACGAAGATAAACTCGCGAGCGCCGAAGGCTTTCCCGCTGGCGGCTTGACGGGCAGAGCGCCTCAGAACAAAGTGGGAACCAAGGGACAAACAAGGGGGTGAACATGACAGAGGACGCGCGGCCGTTCGCCAGCCGCTACGCACTGGCGTTCATCTTCACGACGATGCTGATCGACACGATCGGGCTCGGCATCATCATCCCTGTCACGCCGGCGATCATCAAGCAATTGACCGGCGAGGCGCTGAGCGGCGCGGCGAACTGGGGCGGCTGGCTGATGTTCGTCTATGCCCTGATGCAGTTCCTGTGCGCACCGGCGATCGGCAACCTGAGCGACCGCTTCGGCCGCCGCCCCGTCCTCATCGTGTCGCTGCTGGCGCTCGCCATCGACTATGCGATCACCGGCGCGGCGCCGACCATCTATTGGCTGTTCATCGGCCGCTTCCTCTCCGGCATGGCGGGCGCGGCCTATTCGACGGCGAACGCCTATATCGCCGACGTCTCGCCGCCGGAGAAACGCGCCGCGAATTTCGGACTGACCGGTGCAGCCTTCGGAATCGGCTTCGTGGTCGGTCCGGCGATCGGCGGCATCATCGGCGATCACTGGGGCGCGCGCATGCCGTTCTATGTCGCTGCCGCGACCGCACTCCTCAACGCGCTGTTCGGCCTGCTGGTCCTGAAAGAGTCGTTGCCGCCGGAGCGCCGCAGGAAGTTCGAGATCTGGCGCGCCAATCCGGTTGGCGCGTTTCATGCGCTGCGCCGTTTTCCGATGATTGTCGGACTGATCGGCGTGACGATCTTCACGCAGCTGGCGCACGATGCCCTGCCCGCGACCTGGACCTATTACACGATACTGAAATTCCACTGGACACCGGCGCAGGTCGGTTATTCGCTGATGGCGGTGGGTATCATGACCGCGGTTTCCTTCGGCGTGCTGCCCAGATTTGTCGTGCCGCGCATCGGCGAGACGCGCGCCGTTTATGTTGGCCTGTTCTTCGCGAGCCTGGGCTATGCGGGTTACGCGTTCTCCGCGCAGCCCTGGATGCTCTATGCGTGGATGAGCGTATGGGCGCTCGGCGGCATCGGCGGACCGGCACTGAACGCGATCATGTCGAAGAGCGTGCCCGCCAACGAGCAGGGCGAGCTGATGGGCGCCTTGGCAAGTGCCGCCTCGATCACGTCGATTGCCGCGCCGGTGCTGATGACTAACCTGTTCGCGTATTTCACCAGCGGACGCGCGCCGGTCTATTTTCCGGGCGCATCCTTCGCGGCGGCGGCGACCTTCGAACTTGCGGCGCTCATCGTATTCGTAGCGCTACATGCCCGGCTGGTGGCACAGCCGGTGGCGGCAGGTCAGACGTGAAACGGGAATTCAGTGAACGCTGCTTCGCAGTCGTTCGAGTTCGTCCTTGATTCGGAGTTTTTCTTTTTTGAGGGCGGCGACCGCGGCTTCGTCCCAGTCGGGCCGGGCCATCTCGTCGTGGATGCGGTCGTCGAGTTTCTTATGTTTTTCGGACAATTCCAGGATATGCCCTTGCAGTGCCATGCTTGCACCTCTCTCTTAGGCCTCTGAATTAGATCACTGTCGGCCGTGGCTGTCACGCCCTCTTCCGCCCACGGCTGACATTCGGTAAACCGGCCGTCATGGCGAGGCACGCGGAATCCTTGAAAAAAGAACGGCTTGTGGTGGGCATCAGCGGCGCCTCCGGAGTCGTCTACGGAATTCGCCTGCTGGATGCTCTGTTGGAACTGCGAATCGAGTCGCATCTCGTCGTCAGCAAAGCGGCCGAGATGACGATCGCGCTGGAAACGAAGCTGAAGCCGAAGTCCATCGCGGCCAAGGCGGACTTCGCCTACGCCCCCGGCGACATCGGCGCCCCCATCGCGTCGGGAACCTTCAAGACGAAGGGCATGATCGTCGCGCCGTGTTCGGTCAGAACCTGGTCGGAGATCGCCACCGGCGTCACCACGACCCTTCTTACTCGCGCTGCGGATGTCACACTGAAGGAGCGCCGCCCGCTGATCCTGATGGTACGCGAGACGCCGCTCCATGCCGGGCATCTGCGCACGCTGGCACAACTGGCCGAAATGGGCGCCACCATCCTGCCGCCGGTGCCCGCGTTCTACGACGAGCCGCACCGTATTTCGGACTTCGTCGATCAGATCGTGGGCCGCGCTCTCGACCTTCTGGGCTATGATTGGCCCGCGCATAAGCGCTGGAACGGCCACGGGGCGAAAAACTGATCAGGCGATGACGAGCGAAGTCACACGCCCCGACGAGGTCGCGCTGCGCGCCAAGCTCGCCGGGCTGACGCAGGAGCACCGCGATCTCGACAACGCCATCGCGGCGCTGATCGAATCCAGTGCCCGGGACCAGCTTCAACTGACGCGGCTGAAGAAGCGCAAGCTGCAGCTCAAAGACGAAATCTCAAAGATCAACGACCGGCTGCTGCCCGACATTATCGCGTAAAATCGTTGGTTGAATCAGCGAGCGCCGCGCTTGTGCGCATACATCGCTTCGTCGGCGCGGGCCATGGCAAGATCGGCGTCGTCACCGGCTTTGAGTTCAAACGCGCCGTACGCGAAGCTGATCTGAATCGACTTGCCGTTCCATGAGGTCGGTGCTGCGCGCAACTTCTCGGCCAGGATGTCGGCTTTCTTGTGCGCCTTGGCCTGATCGGCATGGCTTAGCAGCACGCCAAACTCGTCGCCGCCGAGACGGCCGATGCAATCGCTGTCGCGGACATTGGCAGCGAGCACGGCCGCGAAATTCTTCAGCACCGCATCGCCGCCGGCGTGGCCGATGGCATCGTTGATTGCCTTGAACCCGTTGAGGTCGAAATAGATCAGGCTCGACGGCGTGCCATAGCGGCCGGCAAAGGCGATGTAGCGCGTCAACTCGCGCACGAAAGCGCGGCGGTTGAGCAGCGGAACCAAATGATCCTGGTCGGCATTCTTCTCCGCCTTCTCCAGCCGGTCGCGCATGCCGGAAAGTTCCTGGCGCAGGCTGTCGACCTCGCCCATCAGCATGACGATGGCGTCGCTCACGCGCGGGGTGAACTCGTTTTCCGGGATGCCAAGCACGCTCGCAGCGGTGGCCGGACCGTCCGACACGGCAACGGCTTTCACTTGGAGCGCATGAACTGCGCCGCTGGCGGCACGCGTACCTCTGGTTGGGCCTGTCCGCTCGACCTTCATGCTCGCCCCATCAGCCATTCTGGCGCGAAAAACAATACTAAGATCGCTTTAACAATTCATTCGTGAAGCCTACTAAAGGGTTAACACGCGGCAAAAGCGCCCTTTTCGCCCCGGGTTTCGGCCCTATACTCGCGGGCTTCCCGGCCGTGATTTGGCCGCCCAACCAACCTCAGGAAGCATGCCAAAACCCGCCAAACCACTCGTCGGACTGATCATGGGAAGCCAGTCGGACTGGCCGACGCTGAAACCGGCGTCGGAGATACTGGCGGCGCTGGGCGTGGCGCATGAGAGCCGCATCGTCTCCGCCCACCGCACGCCGGACCGCATGAGTTCCTACGCCAAGCGGGCCGCCGGGCGCGGCCTGAAGGTCATCATCGCGGGAGCCGGCGGCGCGGCACACCTGCCGGGCATGGTCGCGTCGATGACCACGCTTCCGGTGCTGGGCGTACCGGTCGAGAGCAAAGCGCTCAAAGGCCTGGACAGTCTGCTTTCCATCGCCCAGATGCCCGGCGGCATACCGGTCGCGACGTTCGCGATCGGCGAGGCCGGCGCGAAGAACGCGGCGTTGCACGCCGCCGCAATCCTGGCGCTCGGGGACAAGGCGCTGGCGAAACGCCTCGCGGCCTGGCGTAGCAAGCAGACGCAAGCGGTGGCAAAGGCTCCATCGGACAAATGAAGACGGTCAGGACATTGACGTCGCCCGTTCCGCCGGGCGGCACCGTCGGGATTCTCGGCGGCGGGCAATTGGGCCGGATGCTGGCGATGGCGGCGGCGCAACTGGGGCTGCGCGCGCATGTCTATTGCGACAATCGCGACGCCTCAGCTTCGCAGGTCTGCGATGCGCACACCGTGGGCAAATTCGAGGACATGCTGAAGGTCGCCGAGTTCGCAGCCGGCTGCGATGTCGTGACCTTCGAGTTCGAGAACGTCCCCGCGGCGACTATCGATAATCTCGCGGACACCGTGCCCGTGAACCCGGGCGCGATGGCTTTGCGCATTACTCAGGATCGTTTCGAGGAGAAGTGCTTCATCCAGTCGCTCGGTCTGGCGACGCCACGCTTCGCCAAGATCGATTCCGCGGAGGAGGCGCGCGCTTCGTTTGCCGATTTCGGTTCGCGCGCCGTGCTGAAGACCCGCCGCTTCGGCTATGACGGCAAGGGACAGGCGAAAGCCTCGAACGCCGCCGATGCCGTGGCGGCCTTCGAGAGCTTCCAGCGCACACCAACCATCATCGAAGCCTTCATTCCGTTCGAATTCGAAGCCTCGGTCATCGCGGCGCGCAGCATGGACGGCGCCTTCGCCGCGTTCGACCCGCCGGAGAACCACCATGCCGACCACATCCTGCGCCGCTCGACCGTGCCGGGCCGGCTGACACAGGCGCAGGCCGAGGAGGCCAAGGCGATCGCGCGCAAGATCGCTGACGCGCTCGACTATCTCGGCGTGCTGGCCGTGGAGCTGTTCGTGCTGCGCGACGGATCGCTCATGGTCAATGAGATCGCGCCACGAGTACATAATTCCGGGCATTGGACGATCGAGGCCTGCGCGGTGAGTCAGTTCGAGCAACACATTCGCGCCGTCTGCGGCTGGCCGCTGGGCGATCCCGCTCGCCACGCCGATGCCGTAATGGAGAACATCATCGGCGACGAGGCCGATGCCTGGGAAAGTTATGCGAACCGCGCCGGCGCGCTGCATCTCTACGGCAAGGGCGAGGCGCGGCCAGGACGCAAGATGGGGCATTTCACCACGCTTTCCCCGTTGACGAAGCGCTGAGCCGCCCATAGGGTCCGCCGCCATGAAATTGACGCTGAAGCGCAAGACGAAGACGACGAAGCCGCAACCGGCTTCGGAGTTCGCGCGCGCTTAAGCTTCACAGCACCGCCCGATCCGAAGCCTCGGCCCCAAAAAGGTCCGGGGCTTTTTTGCTGGAGAGCACGATGAAGAAGAATCCCACTATTGCGATCGCCGGCGTCACCGGCGCGGTCGGCGCGGAGTTCATCGCCTGCATGAACAGGCGCAATTTCCCGGTCGGCAAGCTGAAGGCGCTGGCAAGTACGCGTTCGGCCGGCAAGACGGTGGAATTCCGCGGAAAGAACGTTGTCATCGAGGAATTGACCGAGAAGTCGTTCGACGGCGTCGACATCGTGCTGTTCTCGGCCGGCACCGATCCGGCGAAGCGGTTTGCACCGGCGGCGGTGAAGGCGGGTGCGGTGGTGATCGACAATTCCTCAGCGTTCCGGATGGATCCGTCGGTGCCACTGGTGATCCCGGAGATAAACGCGCGCCGGATCAAGGATCACAAGGGCATCATCGCCAATCCCAATTGCTCGGCGATCACCGCACTTGTGCCGCTGTGGCCGATTCACCGCAAGAACCGCATCAAGCGGATGATCATCGCGACCTACCAGGCGGCGAGCGGCGCCGGCGCGGCGGCGATGGAGGAGCTGGTCGAATCTACGCGCGCGCATCTCGAAGGCCGGCCGTTCGCGCCGATGGTGATCCCGCATCCCTATGCGTTCAACGTCTTCAGCCACAACGCTGCCATCGATCCGGTGACCGGCTACAACGACGAAGAGACCAAGGTCATCAAGGAGACCGCGAAGATCTTCGAGGACGAAGCGATCCGCGTCGGTGTCACTTGCGTGCGCGTGCCGGTGCTGCGCGCCCATTGCGAGGCGATCACGATCGAATGCGAGCGGCCGATCACGGAGGACGAGGTGCGTGCGATCCTGTCGGATGCGCCTGGCGTGAAGATCGTCGATGACCGGACGACGAACTATTTCCCTATGCCGGTCGATGCGTCGAGCCAGGATGACGTGCTGGTCGGGCGTATCCGCAAGGATCTGAGCGATCCGTCAGGCCATTCCATCGCGCTGTTCGTGTCCGCGGACCAGCTCTTGAAAGGCGCGGCGCTCAACGCGGTGCAGATCGCGGAGCATCTGCTTTAGCGCCGGCTCAAACTCCCCAGCACTTCGGCGACCGACGGCAGCCGCGACACGGCTTCCTTCGCTTGCGCCTTGAACTTTTCGAACGTCATCACGTTTTCGATGCGCTCGGCGAGGAAGGTTGTCGTCTCGTGTTCGTCGGCGCCGGTGTCGGTGAACCAGCGCATCAGCGTGGACGAGTAGACACCGGCGAGGATGCCGCGCTTGGTGTAGAAATTGAAATCGGTCGAGGTGTCGCCGACCGCGCGCCACATCGCATCCACCGTGCGCCATACCAGCCGGGCACCGAGCGCGGCATGCGGCGGCAGGGTGAGGAAGGCTGCGGCGCGGCGCGCGGCTTCCTTGTGCGGGCCCAGCGCCTCGATCCGCGCCATCACCGCAGCGGCAATGCGGGCGCGGATCTTCACCGCTTTCAGATCCATCGCAGCGAGCGTGGTTTCCATCGCCGCATCGGCGGAATCGGAGAACGCCTCGACCAGGCTGCGCGCGCCTAGCGGGAATAGGCGTGCGACCACGTCTTTGTCGATGCCCGTCTCTTCCGCGGCGCGCGCGAGCGCCCTGTCGCTGAAGCCGTCGAACACGGCGTGCTTCAGGGCCGTTTCGAGCAGCGCTGTCTTCACCGCATCGTCGGGCTTTTTCTTTCTTGCCGTCATTCCGGTGGCGCCCAGTGCTTGGCTTCGCTCTCGAAGATGAGCTTGCCGAGATCGTTCATCCGGCTGGGATAGAGCCTTCCGTCGAGATGATCCAATTCATGCTGCACGACGCGGGCGTGAAAGCCCTTGGCGGTGCGCGAGACGACGCGACCATCGAGATCGTGGCCGCGATAGCGGATATGGAACGGCCGTTCGACGAAGCCGCGCAGGCCTGGCACCGACAGGCAGCCTTCCCAGCCGCCTTCGATCTCGCTATCCACGATCTCAATCTGCGGATTGACCAGCACGGTGAGCGGCGCGGTGTGATCGAAGCGCTCCTCTTCCGAAAATCCCGGATCGCTACGGCCCTCCGGCGCCTGGAACACCACGACGCGCAGTGGCACATGGACCTGCGGCGCGGCAAGGCCGGCGCCATTGGCGTCGATCATCGTCTCGATCATGTCGGCGACCAGCCGGCGAATCTCCTGCGCGCCCGGATTGGCGACTGCCTGCGCCGCTTGGGCAAGGACCGGATGGCCCATTTTCGCGATCTTCAGGATAGCCATGTGCTTGATTTCATTGAGTCCGCGTACATTTGAACCTCGCCTTCGCGGGGGAGGGGGTGGTGTCTTGCCACATTTCCCTTCGGCCGCCCCCGGCCGCCCTCGACCGGAGCCGCGATATAGGAATTGCGTCACCGTCGCGCAAGTGCGGTGGACAGGCCAAAACCCTTCTGTTACATCCCGCGCCTCTCAAAACGGCCTTCAGGAGCCAGGAATTTGCAGATCATCGTTCGCGACAACAACATCGACCAGGCGCTAAAGGCGCTGAAGAAGAAGATGCAGCGCGAAGGCATTTTCCGCGAGATGAAGCTCCGGGGCCATTACGAGAAGCCGAGCGAGAAGCGCGCGCGCGAACGCGCCGAGGCCATCCGCCGCTACCGCAAGCTCCAGCGCAAGCGCCTGCAGCGCGAAGGTCTCCTGCCGCGCTGAAGGGGAGTTCGACCGATTTCGAAACAGCCGTCCTTCGCAGGGCGGCTTTTTTTTGGCGTGCTGCTGCAATGGGCGCAGATGAAGGTGTTCGGATAAAGCATGGAAGCCTTTCTCGTCGCGTTTTCGACTATTGCCATCGCCGAGATGGGCGACCGCACGCAGCTTTTGTCGCTAGTGCTGACGGCGCGGTTCCGCAAGCCCTGGCCGATCGTCGCCGGCATCTTCTTCGCGACGCTTGCCAATCACACCGCGGCCGGATTCATCGGCGTGTGGTTCGGGCGCTACCTCACACCGAACGTGCTGGACGCGGTGGTCGGCGTGAGCATGCTGGCGATGGCGGCCTGGACGCTCATTCCCGACAAACTCGACGGCGACACGAAGGCGGGCGGACGCGGCGCGTTCGTCGCCACGCTCATCGCCTTCTTCATCGCCGAAATCGGCGACAAGACCCAGATCGCGACC
>DATEZM010000097.1:0-3386 GCA_035255625.1 Rhizomicrobium sp.
TGTCGCAGGATTGGTGATGGTGAGCGCGAAGGTTGATGCCATGGCGCGAAACAGCGTCGACGCGCCCCTCTCCTTCGCCGTCAGTTTGTCGTCAAGATGGGCCTCGACATGCGCGCGAAAGGTGTGAACGCCGAAATAGACGAGCAGCGCACCGCCGATGAGCTCGATGTAGGAGGAGTAGCCCTCGATCAGCTGCGCCACCACTGTGAGGCCAAAAGCCGTCACGATGGCGAAGACCGTGTCTCCCACAGCCGCTCCCAAACCGGACATGAATCCGTTGAGCGGACCGAAGGCGAGCGTGCGGCGGATGCAGATGAGATTCACAGGCCCGATGGGCGCAGCGACGATCAGCCCGATCACGACACCGGAAAAGCAAAGGATTACGTAATCCATCCGACCCGCGCGCTAAACTTCCACGACCAGCCGGCCGCGGATTTTTCCCGCCAGGATATCTTCCGCGGCCTTGCGCACGCCGGAGAGCGGGATCGTGTGGGTCATCGACGCGAGCTTGGCGGGGTCGAGGTCCTTGGCGAGGCGGTTCCAGGCCTGGATGCGGCGCGGCTTGGGCATCTGCACCGAGTCGATGCCGAGCAACGAGATGCCCCGCAGGATGAACGGCGCGACGCTGGCCGGAAGATCAAGGCCACCGGCCAGTCCGCACGCTGCTACGGCGCCTTGATACGACGTTGCGGCAATCACATTGGCGAGGGTCTTGGAGCCGACGCTGTCGACACCACCGGCCCAGCGCTCTTTCGCGAGCGGGCGCGGGTCGCTGGCTAGTTCGGTGCGCGGGATGATCTCGCTGGCGCCGAGAGCCTTGAGATACGCTTCCTCCTCGGGCCGACCGGTGGAAGCGATGACACGAAAGTCAAGCTTGGCGAGTACCGCGACCGCGACCGAACCGACACCACCATTCGCGCCGGTCACCACCACTGGGCCCTTCGCTGGCGTCACATGCGCGTCTTCGAGTGCCAGCACGCAGAGCATGGCGGTGTAGCCGGCTGTGCCGATCGCCATCGCCTGTGCCGGCGTGAATTCCTTGGGCAGTGGCACCAGCCAGTCGCCTTTGACGCGCGCCAGTTCGGCATAGCCGCCGTAATGTGTTTCGCTGAGGCCGAAGCCGTTCAGCACCACCTTGTCGCCAAGTTTGAACTCGGGGTGCGCGGACTGCTCGACGGTACCGGCTAGGTCGATGCCGGGGATCATCGGAAATTTGCGTACCACCGGCGAACGGCCGGTGAGAGCCAGTCCGTCCTTGTAGTTCACTGTGGAATGCGACACCGCGACTGTGACGTCGCCGGGCATCAGATCGTCGGGCGTTAATTCGACGTCCTCGACGGTCTGCTTGTCGCCGTCCTTGCGCAGCATGACGGCCTTGAACCGGCTCTTCATGGATTTGTTGCCCACCCAGGTAATGTTAACCGGCAGGCCACCCGAATTTGCGGCCTGCGTCAAGGCGTTGGCCACTCACAGGTGAGGCGGTGGATCAAATGAGGTAAAGGTCTGCTCGGCGAATTTCCAATCGCCGCCGCTCTGGCGGCGGAAGACGAAGACGTAGCTTCCCTTCGAGTCGATCGCCTTGCCGGGCTTCACCGGCGATATCGTCTCGGCATAGTCGCCGCTCTCCACTGCCAAGTCGCCTGATTGGAAGAGACGCCTGGGTTGCAGAACGATGTGCGGATTGTAAGCGGCGAGAAGGCCGGCAAAGTTCTTGCGAAGCGTCGCTGCGCCCAGCCAGCCGCGACCGACCGTCGGCAAGAACTCGGCGTCCGGTGTGTAAAGCGCCATCACCGCGTCGAGCTTCTTGCCGCTCCATTCAGCGGCCCACTGCTTCGACAGCGTCGGCAAGCTTTGACCCGAAGCGGCGGCGGACAGCGCGAGCCAGACCGCCGCGACGGCGATTCCAATAGATCGTTTCATTGTGCAGTCGACTCCAGCGTTTCAACAAAGCGGATAGATTGACCTCGCCCTGCCAGCGTCAGCGCGCGATCGCGCATGACAATCTGGCCGCGGATGATCGTGGCCATTGCCCAGCCGGTCGTCTCCATGCCGTCGAACGGCGTCCAACCACATTTCGAGGCGATCCAGGAATTCTCGATGCGGTGGCGTGCTTTCAGGTCGACGATCGTGAAGTCGGCGTCGTAGCCCTGCGCGATGCGGCCCTTGCCGGCGATGCCGAAGATGCGCGCGGCACCCGCACTAGTCAGGTCGATGAAACGCTCGAGCGTGAGGCGGCCCGCATTCACATGATCGAGCAGGATCGTGACCAGCGTCTGCACACCCGGCATGCCGGAGGGTGTGTCGGGGTATTCCTTTTCTTTTTCCGCCCGCGTGTGCGGCGCGTGGTCGGAACCGATGACGTCGATGACACCCTGGTTGACCGCTTCCCACAGAGCCGCGCGATGCGACGCATCGCGGATCGGCGGGTTCATCTGGGCGTAGGTGCCAAGCCGCTCGTAACATTCCGGTGCAGCGAGCGTCAGATGCTGAGGCGTCGTTTCTGCAGTGCAGATGTCTTTGGCAGCCGCCAGGAGCGGAATCTCGTCGGCGGTCGTGACATGCAGCACATGCAGCCGCCGGCCGGCCGCACGCGCCAACCGAATGACCCGTTCGGTCGACATCCGTGCCGTCTCCACATCGCGCCACACGGGATGACTGCGCGGATCGCCGCGCAGCGCCAGATGCTTGCGTGCTTTGAGCCGGTCTTCGTCCTCGGAATGCACCGCGACGCGACGGCGTCCGGCGCGCAGCATGGCGGCGATGTCGCTTTCATGGTCGAGCAGCAGCGTGCCGGTCGACGAACCCAAGAATGCCTTGACGCCCGCCACGCCCGGCATCCGCTCCAATACGCCGAGCGCACCGATATTCGCAGGCGTCGCTCCGATATAGAACGCGAAGTCGCAATGCATGCGGCCATGCGCGCGCGCGAGCTTGTCGTCCATCGCGGCACGGGTCGTGGTCGGCGGATAGGTATTGGGCATCTCGAAGATGCCGGTGACGCCGCCCAGAACCGCGGCGCGGCTGCCGCTTTCGAGATCTTCCTTGTGCTCATTGCCCGGCTCGCGGAAATGGCACTGGCTGTCGATGACGCCCGGAAGAACATGCAGCCCCTTGGCGTCGAACACGTCCGCTGCTTTGGCGCCACCCAGGGAACCAATGGCGGCGATCTTGCCGCCGCGCACACCGACGTCGCCGACTGCGATGCCATTCGGCGTCGCCACCGTGCCACTGCGGATCAGGAGGTCGAAGGTTTCGGACATCGCTGGATGGGTACCCCTTCTCTTGGCAACCGTCACGCATTACTTGTTGGGCATGCCGATCGCCCATCTTGAGGACCGTGCCGTCATCGCCGTCGCCGGGCCGGAGGCGCGCGGCTTTCTGCAAGG
>DATEZM010000098.1:0-5933 GCA_035255625.1 Rhizomicrobium sp.
CTATTGCAGCGACGATCCGCTGATGGCGAAACGGCTGGAGGACATGGGCGCCGTCGCCATCATGCCGCTCGCTTCGCCGATCGGCTCCGGCATGGGCATCCAGTCCACGGTCAACATCCGGCTCATCATCGAGGACGCCAAGGTGCCGGTGATCGTCGATGCCGGCATCGGTACGGCCTCGGATGCGGCCGTGGCTATGGAGCTCGGCTGCGACGCGGTCATTTCCAACACCGGCATCGCGCATGCGCGCGATCCGGTGCGCATGGCCGCCGCGATGAAGCACGCCGTGGAAGCCGGCCGTCTCGCCTGGCTCGCCGGTCGCATGCCGAAGAAGAACTACGGCGATCCGTCCAGCCCTGTGACGGGATTGATCTAACCGCCCGTCATCTGCTTCAGCGAGTCGTCGTCGAGCTCGCCGGAGTGGACTTTGCCATCGATGATGAAAGTTGGTGTACCGTCGAACCGCACGGTGGCGGCCAGTTTGCGCGCCCGCACCCGCGACGCTTCGATCCCCTTGCCGGTCATGTCCGCGTTGAGCTTCGCGACGTCCAGGCCGCATGCCGCGGCGTCGGCGTCGATCATCTGCGGCGTCACGACGGTCTTCTCGCCCATCAGCGCGAAGTGGAAGCAGACGAATTTGTCGCCCTGGCGCCGCGCCGCGAGGGAAGCGTTCGCCGCCATCACGGCGCCGGGGCCGTGCAATTCCGGAATCGGAAGCTCGACGAAGGCAAAGCGCGCATCGCTCCGGTGGGCTTCGTAGAACGCCTTCACGACTGGCTGCGACGCGCGGCAAAAGGGGCAGTCGTAGTCGTAGAACTCGACAAAGGTCGTTGCCGCGTTCGCCGGACCGGTCACGTAGGCGACCGCCGGATCGAAGAAGGTCTTCATGCCCGCTCTGTCCACTGCGGTCTGCCGCGCCCGTTCGGCCTGATCCTCGTTCGCCTCCTGTTGCTCGGCGAATCGTTGCTGCATCTCGGCGAAAATCTGCGGATTCCTCAGCAGGTAGGCGCGCACCTGCCGACCGTCGACACGCGCTGGGAAAAAGCCCAGCGCCGCGGTTCCGAACACGATCGCAATCGCCAGAGCCGCGCCGCCGAGCGCGCCCAGCGCCGCCAGTTTCCATTGCATCATGGATTTTGTCTCAACTATTACTGCCGCTGCTGTCGCGCCGCGGGGACTGCAATGGCGACGATGTCGTTGGCGCGCTGCCAGTCCGGCGAGCCCTGGTTCAGCCCATGGCGTGCCTTGTTCGCGAACATCGCGGCCTGCGCCATCGCGCCGACCGCATAGTAGCGCTCCGCCGTCGCCAGATCGGCCATCGGCTCGTTGCCGAGATTGTCGTAGGCCTGCGCCGCCTCGTACCAGGCGAAAGGATCGTCATCCTCCTGCTGCAGCGCGATCTTGAGATTGTCCAGCGCGGGCTTGCTGAGCTGCGGCCGCTCGGTCGCGAGCTGGGCGGCGCCAAGCGCCACGCGTAGCTGCGACGCGTCCGGCATCAGGTCGACGGATTTCTGATAGGCCACGACGCCGAGATCGGGCTTGGCCATGCTCACATAAATTTGCCCCAGCACTTCGTAGAAATAGGGATTGTTCGGCTCATCTTTGATGAGACTGTTGATCTCGGCCAGCGCCTTGGGCAGGTCCGGCTGGCGCGAATAGGCCATGGCGCGGGCGTAGCGCGCGGTTTCGCTCCTGTCGCTGAGCGGCCAGCGGTTGAACACCACCGGCAGCGGCTCGACGAAGCCCGCGAGCTTTGCCTGGATCATCTCGTATTCGTGTTCGACCGCGGGATCCTCGGGCACATCCTTATAGGGCGAGGCTTCGACCTCGCTTTCCAGATTGGCGACGCGGTCGCGGCCCATCGGATGGTCGCTGGCGTAAGGATCCATGCGATCGGTGGCACGCGCTTCCTCGTCGGCCAACCGGCTGAAGGTCGCCAGCAGGCCGCGCGCCGACTGATGCGTCCTGTCGAGCAGTTTGAGCGCGATCTGGTCGGCGGTGGCTTCCTGTACGCGGCTGAAGGCGTTGAACTGGTTCTGCGCGATGCCCTGACCGCCCATCAGGATCAGCATGCCGGCCTGGCCGGCACCGGCCGCGATGGCCGCGATGCCGATGACCATCGAAAGCAGCATCGGAATCATCGCTTTGTGGATCGCTTCGGTATCGCGCGTCAGATGTCCGGCGACCATATGGCCGGTCTCGTGCGCCATCACGCCCTTGAGCTCCAGCGAATTGCGGGCGTACAGGATCATCCCGGTCTGGATGAACATGTTCTGCCCTTCGGCGACAAACGAGTTCACGCTCGGATCGTTGACGATGTAGATTTTGACCGCTGCGGGCTCCAGCCCGCCGGCCTTGAGGAATGGGTCTTCATAGGAGCGAAGGGCGCGTTCGGTTTCGGTATCGCGCAGCAGGACGATGCCCTGCGCCGAGGCGGGGCCGGCCACCAGCAGAAGCCCTCCCACAAAGCCGAAAAGAAATGCTAAAGGCTTCGCGCGCCGTGCCAGCGCCGCTTTAATGGACGCCAATCGGAGCAAAGGGTTGCAAAACGCCAAGGCTTGAACTCTCCTAACGATCCCGCGCGCCCCTCATCCGGCAGGGACGGTATGGGGGCGAGGAACCCGCGTCAACGGATGCAAGTTCGCGTCCTTAACCTCAAGGATTTGTAACATTGAAGCTTCGTTCGCGGATACTGGCCTGCGCATCCGGCCTGCTCCTGCTGTCGGCTTGTGGAGTTGACCTCGGCTCGGACGTCACGGTCGGCGGCGACAAGGGTGTGTCCGTCGATTCGATTGCGCCGTCCGATGACAATCTGTTCAGCGTTGGCGGCGACACCGTAAGCACCCGCGCTCTGGCCGTCGGCGATGAGCCCTACGCGGTCAAAGTCGGTGCCACCATTCTCTCGCAGGGCGGTTCAGCGGCAGACGCCGCGACTGCGATGTATTTTGCGCTCGCTGTCACTTATCCGGTGGCCGCGGGTCTTGGCGGCGGCGGCATCTGCATCGTGCGCGACGCGCGCACCAATCGCGCCGAGGAGTTCGATTTCCTCGCCCGCGATTCCGGTGGCGGCGGCGCCTACGCCGTGCCCGGAAATGTACGCGGCTTCGCCCTGATGCAGAGCGTGTACGGCGCGCTGCCCTGGCAGCGCGACGTAGCGCCGGGCGAGGGCTATGCCGCGGCGGGGTTTCCGATCAGCTATGCTCTTGCTGCGCGCATCGCGACTTCGGTCGACGTGATCCGGCTGGACGCAGCGCTGGCCAGCGAATTCCTCGACGAGTCCGGCAAGGTCAAGCTGGCCGGTACGGTGGTATCCAACCCCGATCTCGCCGCCACCCTTGCCATGGTCCGCACCGGCGGACCGGACGCGTTCTATGGCGGCAATCTCGGCGCCCGCATCCTTGCGTATTCCGCCGCGCAAGGAGGCGCGATCGCTGCCGGTGAATTCGCGCGCTATCCGGTTGGCCGCACCGCGCCGCAAGCAATACAGCTCGGCAACCAGACGGTGCTGCTGCCCTCCGCGCGCACCGGTGCGGGCGCCTTCGCGGGCGCGTTGTTCGATACGCTCGAACGCGCGGAACAGACGAATACCGGAGCGAACGATCCGCAGGCCGCCACCGTGGTCGCGGTGAAGCAGGCCCTGGTGCGCTTCGGCGTGAAGGATCTGCCGCAGGACCTGGGCGCCACCGGCTTCGCGGCACTGGACGGCAACGGCCAGGCAGTGGCCTGTGGCGTCACCATGAACGGGCCGTTCGGATCGGGCCACAATGCACAGGGCACCGGCGTGACGCTGGCGCGCGCGCCGTCTTCGGGCGCCGCGGGGCTCGCCGCCGCCTTCGTGACGCCGGTGATCGCCACCGACAGCAGCGGCACGCTTACTCTCGTCGGCGCCGGCGCTGGCGGGCCGAACGGCACCGCGGCGCTGGGTTATGCACTGGCCAGACTGTCGCGCGGCGAAACCATGCTGAGGCGCTCCGATCTGCGCTCGACCGGCGTCGCGCCTTTCGACACGATCAACGTCATCGTCTGCCAGGGCGATGCCTGCGTGGCGCTTCCCGATCCGGGAGCCAGCGGACTCGGCGCCAGCGCGGATACCGCGAAATAGTTTTCTCTCCCGCAAGCGGAAGAGGTTTGCCACTTGACTCGATAATTGTAATTGCTGTTAAATATTCTCGAAATCTACAAGGAACTTCACTATGGCAGACCAGACCTTCCGTCCCTCCGTGAACTACCAGGACAATCGTGCGGCCATTGAATGGCTGCAGAAGGCGTTCGGCTTCGAGCCGTCGATGATCATCACCGACGATGCCGGCAAGATCGTTCATTCGGAAATGAGGTTCGAAGGCGCCGAGGTAATGATCGCGCATGAATGGTCGGACATCACGCGCAGTCCCAAATCGATCGGCGGCAAGAACACCCAGCAGATCCACGTGCAGCTGCGATCAGATATCGACGGCCACTGCGCCCGCGCCAAGGCCGCCGGCGCCACCATCGTGGCCGAGCCGTCGGACCAGTTCTATGGCGACCGCACCTATCGCGCGACGGACCTCGAAGGCCATCTGTGGACGTTCGGCCAGGCGGTGAAGGTCGTTTCGAATGACGAGATGGAAAAGGCCAGCGGCCTCAAGATCCGCAGCACCCTGTGACAGCACCCGCACGCAAGAACCTCGACGCGGTGCTCGCTGCGCTGGCCGATCCGCAGCGCCGCCGCGTCGTCGATCTGCTGTCGGAGCGGCCGCGTCCGTCCGGCGAGCTGGCGCAGCAGCTTGGCGTCAGCGCGCCCGCGATGAGCCGGCATCTGCGCACATTGCGCGAGACCGGCTTGGTCGAAGAGCGCCATGATGGCCTCGATGCGCGCGTCCGTGTCTATTCTTTAAGGCCCGAACCGATGAACGACCTGAAGCGTTGGCTCGAAGAGATGGAAGCGCTGTGGAGCCGTCAGCTTCTCGTGCTCAAGGCGCACATCGAGAAGAAGAAGAAATGAGCGTCGTACCGGAGGCGCGCAGGTATGAGTAAAGTCATCGTCTCGGTGCGTGTCGCGGCCTCGCCGGTCGAGACTTTCGACATCTTCACCCGCGACATCGCGCTGTGGTGGCGGCCGAGCCCGCTGTTCCGCTTCACGCCGCGCGACGGCGGCGCGCTCTCGTTCGAGCCGGGTGAGGGCGGCCGCTTCATCGAGACGCTGCCGTCGGGCACCGTCTTCGTCATCGGCCGCATCCAGGTGTGGCAGCCGGGCGAACGGCTGGTGTTCGGCTGGCGCCAGGCGACTTTCGCCAAGGACCAGAACACGCAAGTCGAGGTGCGCTTCGAGGCGGTCGGCGACGAGACCCGCGTCACCGTGGAGCACACCGGCTGGGACAGCGTCCCCGGCACCCATGTCGCGCGCCATACCATGTCCAACATCATCTTCCTGCGCCGCCACGGCGCCTATTGGCAGGCGTTACTGGAAGCTATGGCGGCGCGGGTGTGAGAATCCCCTCTCCCCCGCGAAGCGGGGGAGAGGGAGAGTTCAACAAGAAAAATATTTTCGTGCGCTGGAGAATGCCGCTTATCGCACCGCACATATGGCACTTATCCAACAGTCATTCCGAGAATCTCCGCGCTCTCCGCGGCTCCGCGTGAACCCGGTGTTGGATAACTCCGTGTACGAATTTATTTTCGCCGGCCTCTTGAACCGAGTCGGTCTACGCACCAAATCACTCATATCCCCACAGGTGTAAGCATACCCCACGCGACCGGATTTCCGGCCCGCGCGGACGCGCGTCGAAAGGACGTCTCGAATGAATTGACCACCGGAAAAACGAAGAACCCGACTCGATGCGCACCCGTATTGCGTCTTAACGGGCGCGAGTTTTTCGTCGGCGCCTTACGACTTGAATGCCCTCTGCCACCAGCCCTTCTTGGCGGGGGCGTCGGACGGCTTGGGCTTGTCGTTC
>DATEZM010000099.1:0-12272 GCA_035255625.1 Rhizomicrobium sp.
GCGCCTTACGACTTGAATGCCCTCTGCCACCAGCCCTTCTTGGCGGGGGCGTCGGACGGCTTGGGCTTGTCGTTCGGCGTGGTGTCGATCTCGGCCGGATCGCTCAGCGACCAGGATGGCTGCGACGCGGCGTTGGGCACGTGGACCGGGCCGTCGGCGCGTGGCGTGGTGTCTATCTCGTCGGGATCGCCGAAGCGCCCCGT
This sequence comes from Rhizomicrobium sp., assembly GCA_035255625.1. Lineage (GTDB taxonomy): Bacteria > Pseudomonadota > Alphaproteobacteria > Micropepsales > Micropepsaceae > Rhizomicrobium. Next base: position 204 of record DATEZM010000099.1, read on the forward strand.
GCCGAAATTGGCCGGCGTCTGCGCCGGCTGTTCGGGCGCGGGCAGGGCGCCCGCCGGAACCTGGTCGGGATGGGCCTCTGTGCCGAAACGCTCGCGATTGCCGCCGCGGCGGCCTCTACGCCGACGGCGCCGGCGGTGCTCACCATCGCCTTGCGGTCCACTGGCGGCGTTCGGTTGGACCGCTTCCTGGCCCTCGATCATGTCCTCAGGCGCCGCGACGCGTTCGGTGTCCTCTGTCGCAGCAGTTTCGGATGGCTTTTGTGCTTCGCGCGGCGATGCGCCGTCGCGCTGCTCGCGTCCGCGGCCGCCGCGATTGCGTCCACCGCGCCGCCGCCGTCTGCGGCCGCCATTCTCGGATTGCTCGCGTTCGGCCCGCGGCTCTTCGCTTTCGGGCGCAGCGACCTCCGCCGCCTCGATTGCGGCGTCTTCCTCGTCGAGTTCTTCCTCCTCGACAACGTCGAGATCATCTTCCTCCTCGACGGCGGACGCGGCCGGCAACGCGGTGACGGGACGCACGAAGTCTTCGGGATTTCTGTGTCCGACGCGATCAATCTCGAAGGCGCCGGCCATCAGTTCCGGCTTGGGCTCGAAATTGACGGTGATGGCGTATTCGCCCTCGAGCCGCGACAGCTCGCGGCGCTTCTGGTTCAGCGTGTACATCGCGACGTCGGCCGCGACCTTGACGGTCAGGCCCTCGGCGCGCTGCTTCTGCGCTTCTTCCTCGATGCCGCGCAGCACGCGCAGCGCGGTGGATTCGACCGAGCGCACGATGCCCTGGCCGCCGCAATGCGGGCACATCACGGTCGAGCCGGCCACGACGCCGGCGCGCAGGCGCTGGCGTGACATTTCGAGCAGGCCGAACTGGCTGATCTTGCCGATCTGGATGCGGGCGCGGTCGTTCTTGACCGCATCGCGGATGCGGCGCTCGACGTCGCGGTCGTTGCGGCTGTCCTCCATGTCGATGAAGTCGATGACGATGAGGCCGGCGAGATCGCGCAGCCGGAGTTGCCGTCCGATCTCTTCGGCCGCTTCGAGATTGGTCTTTCGCGCGGTCTCCTCGATGGAGTGCTCGCGCGTCGCGCGGCCGGAGTTCACGTCTATGGAGACGAGCGCCTCGGTCTGGTTGATGACGATATAGCCGCCGGATTTCAGCGTCACCGTCGGCTGGAACATGGCGTCGAGCTGCGCCTCGATGTGGAAGCGCTGGAACAGCGGCACGGGCTCGGCATAGGGCTTCACGTTCTTGGCATGCGTCGGCATCAGCATGCGCATGAAGTCCTTGGCGTTGCGGTAACCCGCCTCGCCTTCGACCGTGATGTCGGCGACGTCCTTGTTGTAGAGGTCGCGAATGGCGCGCTTGATGAGGTCGCCCTCCTCATAGACGTTGGCCGGCGCGATGGAGTTGAGCGTCGTCTCGCGGATCGTGTCCCACATGCGCAGCAGATATTCGTAGTCGCGCTTGATCTCGACCTTGGTTCGGTTCTCGCCCGCGGTGCGGATGATGAGCCCCATGCCCTCGGGCAGCTCCAGCGCCTGCGCCGCGCTCTTCAGGCGCTTGCGGTCGCTCAAGCTGGTGATCTTGCGGGATATGCCGCCGCCGCGCGGCGTGTTGGGCATCAGCACGCAATAGCGGCCGGCAAGCGAGAGATAGGTGGTGAGCGCAGCGCCCTTGTTGCCGCGTTCCTCCTTGACCACCTGCACCAGGATGATCTGGCGCCGCTTGATCACTTCCTGGATCTTGTAGTGGCGCCGGCGCACCCAGCGTTGCGACGGCCGCTGCGCCTGCAACGGTTGCGCCGCGCCATCGGCAGGCTGTTCGGAGGCGGTCTGGATGTCGGGCACGTTCTCGGTGACGCCCGGCTCGGGCGTATCGACGTGGAAACCGTCTTCGGCCGGGATGTGCGAGGCGGATGCAGCTACGGTCTGCTCATCGACGACGCCTTCGTTTTCTTCGGCCTCGGCAACGGCATCGATCTCCGCGTCCTCGTGGCTGTGATGGATATGCTCCGGCGGCGTCGCCTGATCGTCGTCGTCGTCTTCATTGTCGTCGGCGTCTTCGGCACTGGCGACGCCGGGGTGCTCGAAGACGTCTTCGTGATCGTCTTCGGCCGTATCTTCCGCCGCGGCCATCTCGATCGGGCGCTCGGGCTCCGCACCGTCCTCGGTCGGCAGCGCATCGGGTGCAGCGTCGATGGTTCCGGCGTCGGCCGCTGCTTCGATGGCGTCCTCCTCCTCATCGAGGATTTCTGCCTTCGGGCCGGACGTGATCTCGAAGGATTCGATGTCGTCTTCGGACCGGCGGCGGGCTTCCGCCTCCTGTTCCGCGATCAGCGCCTGCCGGTCGGCGATCGGGATCTGGTAATAGTCGGGATGAATTTCCGAGAAGGCGAGGAAGCCCTGCCGGTTGCCGCCATACTCGACGAACGCGGCCTGGAGCGAAGGCTCCACGCGCGTCACCTTGGCGAGATAGATGTTGCCTTTGAGGGGCCGCTTCGTCGCGGCCTCGAAATCGAATTCCTCGACCTTATTGCCGTCGAGAACGACGACCCGGGTTTCCTCCGGGTGACTGGCGTCGATAAGCATGCGCTTGGGCATTGAACTCTCCGCGCGGCCGCGCGAACGGGCCCGCGCTCAAGCGCGCGGGGCAAAGTTGGGGCCGCATTGTTGGGGACAGGCGCCGGACCGCCGCCGCCCGCAGTCTTGCTGCGGGATCGGGTAAACTGGTTCGCACCTTGTCGGTCATTACAAAATAGTCTTCAGCCGGCCGGGCCGGCGGCGGGATGCTGCTGCAATGGAGGGATTCCTGCGCTGGGCGCCCTATAGGGCCGGCCGGCGCGATCTCCGCGACCACTGCACCGTCTGATCCGGTCACCCCTGTGACCGGCCGGCGCAGCATGTACATCTTCTAGGGTCCACCGGCCGCAACGGCAAGGGGAACCCGACGGATTCATTGTAAAGGCCCCAGATGATAAGGATTCGTAAATGGTTTACAGCCAGTTTTCCTTGGGTTCGGACGATCTCCGGACGGCCGGCAGGGGACTGACGGGTCGCAGATGAACAGCCGTTTGGGTCTGGTCTTGGGGTTAGGGGCGTTGCTCGTCGCCGCCACGCTGGCGGCTGCCGACCCGGCCAAGGACACCGACGACCTGATCTCGCACATCCTCAAGGACGATGGGCCGCCGAAGCCGGCGCTTTCCGGTGCTAAGCCGGGTCCCGAGCCGGTCGTCATGAGCGCCCGGATCGGCGAGCATGAGGACCGCACGCGTTTTGTCGTCGAAGTGTCCGACCCGGTTCAGATGCGGGTCTTCACGTTGTCGAATCCGGACCGGGTCGTGATCGACATGCCGGCGGTGCAATGGCACCTCGACGGGCCGCCGCGCCCGAGCGGCACTGGCGCTGTCAGGAGCTATCGCTATGGCCTGTTCCGGTCGGGCAATTCGCGCTTCGTAATCGACCTCAACAAGCCGATGAAGGTCAGCGATCCGCTCGTCCTGCCGCCGAGCGGCGGCTATGGCTATCGCGTCGTCATCGACCTTTTCCCGGCCTCGCCCGATCAGTTCGCGCGGAGTTCTGGCTGGCCGGCCGATCTCAAGGCCAGGGAAGCCGCCGCCGAACAGCTCGCCGCGCTGCCACCGGCCGCGCCCACGCCGGAAAAGCACATCGTGGTCATCGACGCCGGTCATGGCGGCATCGATACCGGCACCAGCGGCGTGAACGGGTTGCAGGAAAAGGATCTGGTGCTGGACGAGGCGCTGCGGCTCGGGCGCGAGCTCGCCCGGCGGCCCAACTACACGGTGCATCTGACGCGCGATACTGACGTTTACATTCCGCTCAAGGAACGCGTGGCCATTGCGCGCTCCTGGCATGCGGATTTGTTCATTTCGCTGCATGCGGATTCCAACCCGGATCCGAACGTCAACGGGCTGTCGATCTATACTCTGTCGGATGCCGGCTCGGACAAGGAGGCTGTGGCGCTGGCCCGCAAAGAGAACCAGTCCGACGTCATCGCCGGCGTCGATCTCGGCGGCGGCAATTCGACCGTCGCGCCGATTCTGATCGACCTGGCGCAGCGCGACACCATGAACCGTTCGTCACGCTTTGCCACCGGCGCCGTCGCCTCGCTCACCTCCATGACGGACATATTGCCGCGTCAGCCGCATCGTGCCGCCGCCTTCGTCGTGCTCAAGGCGCCCGATGTTCCCGCGGTGCTGATCGAGCTCGGCTATCTCTCCAATCAGGCCGACGCCAGCCAGATGAATGCGGTGCGCTGGCGCAACAGCGTCGCCGGGGCGATCGCCCACGCGGTGGACGGGTATTTCTCGCCGGTGACGGCGTCTTCGCCCTATCCGTGACACGGCTGGCCGGACGACCTTCCCAACGCCACAATCGGCCGATAAGAAAGCGGCCATAAAGAGGGCTATAACAGCGCCATGTTCCGGCGAATCCTTGCCTATACCGGCCTCGGACTGGGGGTGCTTGCGGCGGCGGGTGCGTTGGCCGCAGTTGTCGCCATCTTCCTCGTCACCCGCGATCTGCCGAGCGTGGAGTCGTTGCGCGACTACCAGCCGCCGGTCACCACCCGCGTCTATGCCGGCGACGGCACGCTTTTGGGTGAGTACGCACGCGAGCGGCGCATCTTCGTCCCCATCAGCTTCGTGCCGAAGCTCATCACCGAGGCCTTCACTTCGGCCGAGGACAAGAACTTCTACAACCATCCCGGCATCGATCCATCCGGCATCGCGCGCGCCGCGGTCAAGGACGTCTTCAACATCTTCGAGCACAAGCGCCTGGAAGGCGCCTCGACCATCACCCAGCAGGTCGCCAAGAACATGCTGTTGAACAGCGAGGTGAAATTCTCGCGCAAGATACGCGAGGCCATCCTCGCCATCCGCATCGATGCGACGTTCTCCAAGGAGAAGATCCTCGAGCTCTATCTCAATGAGATCTATCTCGGCGAGAATTCCTACGGCGTCGCCGCCGCGGCGCTGAACTATTTCGGCAAGTCGCTCGACCAGCTCGACATCGCCGAAGTCGCCTTCCTCGCCTCGTTGCCCAAGGCCCCGAGCGAGTTCGACCCCGTCAGGAATCACAAGGCCGCGTTCGACCGCCGCAATTGGGTCATCGGCCAGATGCACGAGAACGGCTACATCACGCGCGACCAGATGGTTGCGGCACAGGCCGAGCCGCTCGTCACCCAGACTCGCGCCGCCGGCTCGCAGACCGAGGATGCCGACTACTTCGTCGAGGAGGTGCGGCGCGAACTCTATGCCCGCTTCGGGCAGCAGGCGTTGTATGACGGTGGTCTCCAGGTACGTTCCTCGCTCGACACGGCGCTGCAGAACTATGCGGTGAATTCGCTGCGTGCCGGTCTGGTGCGCTACGACCGCCGTCATGGCTGGCGCGGCGCGGCCAGCAACATCGATGTCGCCGGCAATTGGCTCGACACGCTGAAAGCAGTGGCAAACCAGTCTGGCATCGAGACCTGGCGCGTTGCCGTGGTGCTCGGCTTCGACGGCAACGATGCCAGGATCGGTCTCAACGACGGTACGACCGGCACGATCCCATGGAGCGAACTCACCTGGGCGCGCCGCGAGCCGAAGAACTCGCCCTACCCAGGGGCGACGCCGTCGAACCCGTCGGACGTATTCAAGATCGGTGACGTCATCTATGTCGAGCCGCTCGACGACAAGCCTGGACAGTTCGGCCTGCGTCAGGTGCCGGAGATCAATGGCGGCATCGTCGCGATGGACCCGTTCACCGGCCGCGTGCTGGCGCTGTCCGGTGGCTTCTCCTATGCGTCCAGCCAGTTCGACCGCGCCTTCCAGGCGATGCGGCAGACCGGATCCTCGTTCAAGCCCTATGTCTATGCAGCCGCGCTCGACAACGGCTACACGCCGGTCAGCAAGGTGCTCGACGGGCCGTTCGAGATGAACGACGGCTCGGGCAAAATCTGGCGGCCGAAGAATTTCGAGAAGCACTACCTCGGCATGACGACGCTTCGGCGCGGCATCGAGTTGTCGCGCAACCTGATGACCATCCGTCTGGCGCAAGCCGTCGGCATGGACAAGGTCGTGCAGTATCCGATCCGCTTCGGCGCCTATGACCATCTGCAGCCGTTCCTCGCCAACGCAATCGGCGCGTCCGAGACCACGCTACTGAAGCAGGTCACCGGCTATTCCGTTTTCGTCAACGGGGGCAAGCGCATTATCCCTTCGCTGATCGACCGCATCCAGAACCGCAATGGCGTGACGATCTGGCGTCATGACGGCCGTCCTTGCGATGGCTGCGACGTCGCCGACTGGCATGGCCAACAGGAGCCGCTGCTCGCCGATACGCGCGAGCAGGTGCTCGATCCGCAGACCGCCTATCAGATCGTCTCGCTGCTCGAAGGCGTCGTGCTGCGCGGCACCGGCCGTTCGGTCCTGGCCGTCGGCAAGCCGCTTGCCGGCAAGACCGGTACGTCGAACGACTCCAAGGACGTGTGGTTTGTCGGCTTCTCGCCCGACCTCGTTTGCGGCGTCTATGCAGGCTTCGACAATCCGCGCACGCTGGGCGGGATCGAACAGGGCGCCACGGTCGCCGCGCCGATCTTCCGTGACTTCATGAAGGGCGCGCTCTCCAACACGCCGGGCATTCCGTTCCGCCCGGCACCGGGCGTCGAGATCGTCAAGGTCGACTACCACTCCGGCGCGCCGTCATCGTCGGGCATCCCGGAGGTGTTCAAACCCAACACCGCGCCGGGCGAACCCGACGCGCCCGGCGCCGACATCGGCGGCTCGCCTTTCGCCGGTACCGTGCCACCCGTCGCTCCCGGTGAAACCGGCGCCGCCACCGTCGATCCGGGCAATGGCGGGTTGTACTGACGAGCCGCGCGCCCTATATCACCGCGCCGGAGAATCGCATGCGTCCTGAGATCGAAAGAACTGTCGAAGACATCCAGCAGGCCATCGCCCTGCTGAGGAGGCATCTTTGACTGGGACAATGCGCTGCGCCGGCTCGACGAGCTGAACGCCAAGTCCGAAGACCCCGCCATCTGGAACAGTCCGCAGGCCGCGCAGAAGCTGATGCGCGAGCGTCAGAAGCTCGATGCATCGACGTCCGCGGTGAAAGCGCTCGACAACGAGCTTGCTGACGCGCTCGGTCTGATGGAGATGGCGGAAGGCGAAAACGACGCGGCGATGATCGCCGACGCCGAGAAATCCATCGCAGGGCTGGCGGCGCGTTCCGAGCAGCAGAGGCTGCAGTCGATGCTGTCGGGCGAGGCCGATGGCAACGACACGTATCTCGAGATCCATGCCGGCGCCGGCGGCACCGAGAGCCAGGATTGGGCCGCGATGCTCGAGCGCATGTACACGCGCTGGGCGGAGAAGCACGGCTACAAGGTCGAGTATCTGGAGGAGAGCGAGGGCGAGGGCGCCGGCATCAAGTCCGCGACGATCCTGATCAAGGGCGACAACGCCTATGGCTGGCTCAAGAGCGAAGCCGGCGTGCACCGCCTGGTGCGCATTTCGCCCTTCGACTCCAATGCGCGGCGCCACACCAGCTTCTCGTCCGTCACCGTCTATCCGGTTATCGACCAGTCGATCGACATCGACATCCCGGAGAAGGACGTGCGCATCGACGTCTATCGCGCGTCAGGCGCCGGTGGCCAGCACGTCAACAAGACCGAAAGTGCGGTGCGCATCACCCACATCCCGACGGGTATTGCGGTCGCCTGCCAGACCGAACGCTCGCAGCACCAGAACCGCGCCAATTGCTGGGACATGCTGCGTGCCCGGCTCTACGAGATCGAATTGAAGAAGAAGCAGGACGAGACCGGCGCCTTCATTGGCGAGAAGTCCGACATCGGCTGGGGCCACCAGATCCGCTCCTATGTGCTGCAGCCCTATCAGCTGGTGAAGGACCTGCGCACCGGTGTCGAAAGCCGTTCGCCGTCGGACGTCCTCGACGGCGACATCGATCCCTTCATGGCCGCGGCGCTCGCCCAGGCTGTCGGCGGCAAGAAACAAGAGAAGGTCGAGGATTTGGAATAGGCATCCTCGAATCCTGCAAACAATGATCAAGCGCTGGCGATCTCGTCTCCTGCACCGGCCATATTTGGTACTCAGAACCGTGTTTCCACCACCCGCGTGCCGGGCAAGAGGCCCTGCTCGTGATCGTCTTCCCACCGGGCGCTCACCGCGGCGAACACCGCGACCACGGCACCGAACAGCAGCGCGAAAGCGGTCCAGAGGCTGGCCGCGGCCGCCACCTTGCGCGCAGTTTCCGCAGTCGCGACCTCATCGTCATGGATGCGCTGTACCACGTCGTCGACACGGTGCCGGGCGGCGGCGTCCGACATTCCGGTGTCGAGCGACACCAATTGCGCGAGTTGGGTGCGGTCTTCGTCCGACAGACGCTCGCCGTTCGCCATGCCGACGGTGAGAATGCGGCCGGCTTCCGCCTTGTCGGAGCCAAGCGGACGCAGCGTCGGTAACGGCGTTGCGGTCACAGGTGGGAGTGGCGCGGCGCTAGGCGTTCCACCGCCCATAAAGATTCGCGAGTTGCTCCCGGTTGATGGGGCGTTGTCGGAAGGCCCGGTCTGATTGTCGGCCGGGGCGGGTTGTGTTGGCTGTTCGTTGCTGGGTGGCATGTCGATGGTCGTGCCGGTGTCGGTCTGCGCATATTGACGCCAGCTGAGCGCTGCAGCCTGTGGGTTCGTCGTTGGGCGGAAGAGCTTGTCGACCCAGTACGATGTCGTCGCGGGTTGCGAACTTTCGCCGCGCGTGCCGTTTGCCGGCATCGATCCGAGTGCCGCGGTCAGTGCACCGGTTGTTATCGCCGAGCCGGCCAGAATTGCCGACAGCGCGACGATCGTCGCCGTTGCGACCACTGCGAGCGCCCATGACACCAGCCCGTGCGCGCCGGCGCGGAAATCCTTCTCTTGCGTTGTCTCCAGTGCCGGTCCGATCAGGCGGCCGACCACATGACCGCCCGCGGCGAAGCCGAAAGCCTGAGCCGCCAGAAAATAGATGGCGCCCATGGTGAGGAAGGTCGTGGCGCCACCCGCCGTCGCGTGGCGTGCGGTGACGAGCGATAGCCCTATGCCTGAGCCGAGCGTGAGGAGCAGAAAGGTGATGCCCATCGCGACCAGGGCGCCTGCAAATGTCGCGCCCCACGAAAATCGACCCGGCTCGTCTGAGACGATGGCCGCGGTCTCGCGGTCGACTATGGTGGTGGTCATGGAGGCGCTTCCCGCTGATGGCAGCGCTCCAACGTGTTGCCCCGATGATTGTTCCGCAACCGCCGTCAGATCTGACGCCGGAACCCTTTTGCCGCCTCGCGGATTACGTCGCGGACCAACTGCTCGGGGAATTCGATGCGTTCATTGCTGCTTTGGCTGATCGGCGTTCCGATCCCCATTATCATCATCCTGTGGCTGTTCACCGGCCACGCCTGACCCCAACGAAAACCCCGCCTCGATTGCTCGAAGCGGGGGTTGAAACAGCGGAACGAAGGTCAGGCCTTGATGGCTGTTGCCACCGGCGGCGCGCTGGTCATCGGACGCGACACCATCGACGAAATCGCGGAGGGCGCGCTCGACGGTGCGGCGGCGGGTTGCGGTGCGGCACGGAACTCGGTCGTCTTCTTGCCGGGCTCTTCCGCCAACGGATTGTCGGCGTGGCGGCAATTGCCTTCGAAGAAGGCGCCGGTCTCCACGGCGAACGCTTCGTGCAGAATGTTGCCTTCGACGTGACAGGTCGAGCACAGCAGCACCTTGCGGGCGCGGATCGAACCCTGCACGCGGCCGCGCACGGTCACTTCCTCGGCCATGACCTCGCCGTGGATGAATGCCTTGTCGCCGATCACGAGGCCGGCGGAGTGCACGTCGCCTTCGATGCGGCCATCGATCTGGATGTCGCCGGTGGAGGTCAGCGTTCCGTTGACGACAAGGTCGGCGGAGATGATCGAAGGTGCCGAAGAGCGCGCTGCGCGTTTCGCGGGCGGAACGTTGGCGGGCACGGGCGGGGGAGCGGTGTCTTTCTTACTCGAAAACATGGCGGCCTGCCTCGATAAAGGTGCTCGGATTGCGCACGACGTTGTCGTACCAGACCTCATAATGGACATGCGGTCCGGTGCTGCGCCCCGTCGATCCGAGTCTCCCGATGGGCGAGCCTTTTCCCACCTTAGACCCGATGTGAACAAGAATCGATGACATATGGCCGTAGCGGGTATGGATTCCAAAACCATGGTCAATTTCAACCATATTTCCGTAGCCGCCCCGGTCACCGGCGAATACAACCGTACCGGGAGCGGTCGCCGCGATGATCGAGCCCCAGGGACCGGCGAAATCGACACCAGGATGGAACGAATAGTGGCCCGTGAAGGGATCGATACGCGGACCGAAGCCGCTGGTGCGCTCGAATTGCGACCCTGACACCGGAGTCGTCAGGGGAATGTGGCGCATCGCTGTCAGCAGGGTGTTCATCTGGTCGAGTACGGCGGAGGCGCGCAGATAGGCATTGCTGAACGCCTGGTCGGCGATGCCCTCGACCTGCACATCGTTGAGCGGAATGTCCGGTCCGCCGACGCCTTCTGCCGCGGCCAGGCGGTGCGTGTAGTCGTCAGGATTGATGCCGGTATGACGGATCACGTTCTGGATGCTGGTAACGCCGTCGGCGACTTCGTTCTGCGTCCGTGTCATCAGTTGGGTCTCGATCAGACCGATCTGGGCGACGCGGGTGGTCTGCTCGGCCAGAACGCGCAGCGCAGGATGCTGAAGGAGGGTGGCCGATGTCGGCGCCGCCGGTCCGGTCTGTTTGGAGCCGAACAGCAAGCCGGTCAGGTGATCCACCGCGCCGCCGAAGTCCAGGAAGCTCGCCTTGGTCGGCTTGGCGGTGCGCGGCTGCGGCGCTGGCGGTTGCGGCAGGACGGTAAGTTCAGAGGCGCCGCCGGCATCTATTGGCACCGCTCCCGAGGGCGGCGGGGCGTTGTCGATGGAATCGCTCGGCGCGCCGCTGTCGCCGGCATCGGCGGGCGCCGCACCGGCGCCGGTGCGTACGCCTGTGTTCGTCAGCCCCGCGATGGTGGAGTCGACCTGCCGGCGGCGATCGAGGAAGTGCATAATCGTATTCTGCTTGGTCTGCAGTTCGTTGGCGGTCGCCGTGAAGCGGTCCTCGGCCGAGACCAGCGCGCCGTTCAGTTCGTCGTACGAGAGCTGCAGATCGGCGACGCGGTTCTCGTAAGCCGACTGCATCTGCTGATAGCGGCTGTCTTTCGCCGAGATGATGCGATCCTTGAATATGACGTTGACGGTGGCGAACGCCACCCAGCCCAGAAAGATCAGCGAGAGTCCGGCGAGCGTCGCCTGCAGCGTGGGACCGAAGGTGAAGAACTGCACCCGCCCGTCGCTGCGGATATAAATCTGGCGCTCCGGAAACGTTTCATGGAGCCAAGCCCAGACGCGCTCGACGAGCGTCCCTGCCATGCCGACATTTCCCTTGCTTGCGTCTTTTGCGCCGAACCCAACCGGGCGCATTTCACTCAAGTCTCGGCGTCGAATCAAGCTTTTACCCCAGAAAAACGACCGCGAGGTTAACCTTGGGCCGATCCCCCGGCGCGGCTGATGCGGCTTCATGCGAGCTTTTTCGCCGTTGCCAGCACTTCGTCGACATGGCCGTCGACTTTGACCTTACGCCATACATTTCGGATGACACCGCTGCCATCGACCAGGAATGTCGCCCGCTCCATGCCCATGTATTTGCGGCCATACATGCTTTTTTCCACCCAAACCCCGTAATCGGCCGCCGTTTTGGTCTCCGGATCGGAGCCCAGGACGACTTTCAGCTTGTACTTCGTCTTGAATCGGTCGTGACTGGTTGTGGAGTCCTTGGAGACCCCAATCACCGCGACGCCACGCGCTTCGAACGTCTTCAGGCTCTCGGAAAACCCGATCGCTTCCCGGGTGCAGCCCGACGTATCGTCCTTGGGATAGAAATAAAGGACGTAGGGCTTGCCCTTCAGCGAGGTGGTCGATACTTCGCCGCCGCCGTCCGTCGCAAGACGAAACTTCGGAGCCTTGTCGCCGGG
>DATEZM010000100.1:0-2796 GCA_035255625.1 Rhizomicrobium sp.
GTTGTTCTGGTTGCGCAGGGCGCGGTCGTCATGCGCCAGTTCCTCGCCGATCTCCGGCCGCCCCGCCGCGTCGAAGAATGCGCGCCAGTGCCCGGCGGAATAGGGCAGCATGGCGATGAAGCCGTCCGACGTCGGCGCCGGCTTGCGCCCGCCTTCGAGTATGCGCGCATAGCCCGGCGGCGCGATCGGCGGCTCGAACGCCAGCCCGCCGATGTGCTCGGTCAGCACGAAGGCCGCCATCGTCTCGAGCATCGGGACTTCGATGTATTGGCCCTTGCCGGTCCGCTCGCGGCTGACCAGCGCGGCCATCACCGCATTCGCCACCGCCATGCCGGCGGTCTTGTCGGCGATCAGGCTCGGCACATAGTCGGGCGTCGCGCGCCCGCTGCTCGCCACCGAGGCGAGGCCGCTCGCCGCCTGGATGATGTCGTCGAAGGCGGGCTTGCCGGCATCGGGGCCGTCCTGGTCGAAGCCGGTCGCGGCGCAATAGACGATGTCGGGGCGCAGCGCCGCCACCGCGTCATAGCCGAAACCGAGCCGCTCGACCGCTTCGACGCGCATATTGTGCACCAGCACGTCCACCGTCGGGATCAGGCGCCTGAGCGCCGCCGCGCCTTGCGCCGATTGCAGATCGAGCGCGATGGAGCGCTTGTTGCGGTTGAGCGTCAGGAAGATCGAGCTCATGCCGCGGTTGCGCGACACGCCGTTCAGCCGCATGAGGTCGCCCGACGGGCTCTCGACCTTGACGATCTCCGCGCCGAAATCGCCCAGGATCTGCGTCGCATAAGGCCCCAGGACCACCGCGCTCAGATCGAGCACGCGGATTCCCGAAAGCGGGCCGGGAGGAATATTCGACATCGCGGCGCATGCTAGGCCGCTCGGCGAAGCGTCCGCAACCTTCCCCTACTGCCCGATATTCGCGCGCAGGAAACGCTCCAGATTCGTCAGCATCTGGATACGGGTTTCCGCCAGCGCGAAAAAGTGGTCGCCGTTCTCGAATGTAACGAACTCAACGCGTCCGCCGGCGTGTTCGAGCGCGTCATGTTCACCCTCGCTCTGGGCATAGGGCACGTCGGTATCGTAGCGGGCATGCATCAGGAGGACCGGCGCACGCACCTTGTCCGCGTGTAGCGCGGGTGAAACGGCATCCCATTGGCTTTCGTCGTCGCCGATGCGCGACATCCAGTACGATAGTGTGTCGGAATTCTTGCCGTGGACCAAGCGCTCACGCGCCATTAGCCGTCCCAAATCTGAGATGCCGGCGATCGAGACCGCGCAGGCATATAGATCGGGCGTAAACGTTACGCCGGCGAGCGCGTCGAAGCCCCCGGAATTCGACCCCAAGACGCAGACCCGTTTCGGATCGGCTATGCCGTCGGAGATCAGCTTCTTGACGCCGTCGGTGATGTCGTCCTGCACCTTGAGGCCCCATTGGTTCAACCCGGCCTCCGTGAAGGCGTGGCCGTACCCGAATGAGCCGCGGAAATTCGGCTGCAACACGGCATAGCCGCGATTGGCGAGGAAGGCGACGAGCCAATCGAAGCCGATCATGTAGCGCGCATCCGGTCCGCCATGCGCGACCACGACCACTGGCAGGTTCTTCGCCGGCTTGCCGGGCGGCAGCGTCAGATAGGCATGGATGTCCAGCCCATCGCGCGCCTTGTAGGGGTAGGGTTTCATGTCGCCGAGATCGGTCTCGCTAAGACCTGGATAGGAGGAGGCGATCTTGGTGGCGTTATGCGTGTCGCGATCGAGAAAATAGTAGGTCGGTGGAAGTGTCGGCGCGTGGACCTCGACGATCGCCTTGCTGCCGTCCTGAGTCACCGACACGGCATGCGCGGTCTTGCCTGGGAACACCGCTTCGATTCCGCGCTGCAGCGCCTCGCGGGCCGGATCGAAATAGACATATTCGAACCTGTCGGTCGCGTAAGTCACACCGATCACGCGCTGGTGCCAGTCGTCGTAGAGCGCCTGGCCGGCGTCGTAGTGCGGATCGGAGAACAGCACGGAGCCCTTCTTGCCGTCATCGAGATCGAGCCGGTAGACGGTGCGGTAGCCGTCCGCATTGGGTTGAGCGAAGGCGAGGGACTTGCCGTCGAAGGTTAGCCCGTAGACACCGGCGCCGCGATCGGCGCTGGCGTCGGTATCGAAGACGTCGGCCCAGTCGCCATTTCGCTTGAGCATGACATGGTCCGTCAACGGACCGGCAGTCCTGTCGACGCGGCCGACGACGGTGCCGTTGCCGTCCATGATCCAAGTGGCGGACTGCTTCGGCCCGAGTTCGGCGAGCTCCGCTTTGCCGGTGCGGACGTCGACCCGGTAGAGGTCCATGCGCAATCTGTCATTCATCATGCCGCTACCCAATCCGCCTGGATCGTTGCTCGACCATTGCGGGATGAAAACCACGTCCTGATCGTTCAGATCCGTGTCCACGATGTCCGCGGTGGAGCTGTTTCTGTCCTGTTCATTGAAATTGTTGAACAGCTGGACCCACTGCCCGGAGCCCAAGACGTCGAGCGAAAGCACGCGATAGAAGTTTTGAGAGCCTCCCCAGGACCGGGCGATCGGCGAATCGCCGGCAGGCCGAGTGAACATCACCACACGGTCATTCTTGACCCAGTGCACCGCCATGATCGGCCATTCCTGCGAGGCGAACACTTGCGGCGTTGTGCCGGCGGGCGCGTTGACCTGATAGATGACCGCCGCCGGCTTGCCGTCGAGCGCCTGCAGCGCCGCGAAATGCCTGCCGTCGGGCGACAGTTGCGGCTGACTGATGAAAGGCAGCCCGCCGAACGC
>DATEZM010000101.1:0-3495 GCA_035255625.1 Rhizomicrobium sp.
TGCGTCGCCGTCCGGTGCTCCCGTCAAGGGAGTAACTCACGCGTCTGGCCAACCGGTAAAGGAGTCGACATCCATGGCTTTGCCAGATTTTTCCATGCGCCAACTGCTCGAGGCAGGCGCCCATTTCGGCCACCGCCAGCAGCGCTGGAATCCGAAGATGGCGCCGTACATCTACGGCGCGCGCAACGATATCCACATTCTCGACCTCACCCAGACCGTGCCGCTGCTGCACCAGGCGCTCGTCGCGCTGCGTGACATCTCGGCCGGTGGCGGACGCATTCTTTTCGTGGGCACCAAGCGCCAGGCCTCCGAGCCCCTCGCTGCCGCAGCCAAGCGCTGTGCCCAGTATTACGTGAACCACCGCTGGCTCGGCGGCACGCTGACCAATTGGCAGACGGTTTCCAACTCGATCAAGCGCATGCGCACGATCGAGGAGACGCTGTCCTCGGCGCAATCCTCGGGCCTGAAGAAGAAAGAGCTGCTCGGCATGCTGCGCGAGCGCGACAAGCTCGACCGCTCGCTCGGCGGCATCAAGGAGATGGGTGGCCTTCCCAACATGCTGTTCGTGATCTACACCAACAAGGAAGCGATCGCGATCTCCGAAGCCCGCAAGCTCGGCATCCCGGTCACCGCGATCGTCGATTCGAACAGCGACCCCGATGGCATCGCTTTCCCGATTCCCGGCAATGACGACGCCGCCCGCGCGCTCGCACTCTATTGCGATCTCGCCGCGCGCTCGATCATCGACGGGCTGAGCCAGGGTCAGTCGGATTCCGGTATCGACACCGGCGCCGCCGCGGAAATCCCCGATGTCGTTCCCGTCGCCGCGGAAGCACCGGCAGCCGAAGCGACCGCCTGAACGTCACGGAGAAGCAAGTCATGGTCAACGTCACCGCTACCATGGTGAAGGACCTGCGCGACAAGACCGGCGCGGGCATGATGGACTGC
This sequence comes from Rhizomicrobium sp., assembly GCA_035255625.1. Taxonomy (GTDB): domain Bacteria; phylum Pseudomonadota; class Alphaproteobacteria; order Micropepsales; family Micropepsaceae; genus Rhizomicrobium. The sequence continues at coordinate 949 of DATEZM010000101.1, forward strand.
AAGACGGCGCTGGCCGAAACCGCCGGCGACATGGAAGCGGCCATGGACTGGCTGCGCAAGAAAGGCATCACCAAGGCCGCCAAGAAGGCCGGTCGTGCCGCCGCGGAGGGCCTCGTCGGCGTCGCCGTGGGCAATGGTGTCGGCGCTCTGGTCGAAGTGAATGCCGAGACCGACTTCGTCGCCCGCAACGACGAGTTCAAGGCGTTCGTCACCAGCGCGGCGAAGCTCGCACTGGAAGAGGAGGGCGACCTTCAGAAGCTGCTCGCTCGCGGCATGGGCGCGAACTCCGTGCAACACACGCTGACCGAGCTGGTCGCCAAGATCGGCGAGAACATGAGCGTGCGCCGCACGATCATGCTCGCGGTCAATCCCGGCGTTGTATCGGCCTATGTCCACAACGCGTCGTCGCCGGAGCTGGGCAAGATCGGCGTGCTGGTGGCGCTCAAATCGACTGCCGACAAGGAAAAGCTCAACGCGCTCGGCCGTCAGATCGCGATGCATGTCGCTGCCGCCGCGCCGCTGGCGTTGACGCCGGCCCATCTCGATCCGGCTGTCGTCGCCAAGGAGCGCGAGATCCAGGTCGAAATCGCGCGCCAATCCGGCCGTCCCGAAAATGTCATCGAGAAGATGCTCGAGGGCCGCATGCGCAAGTTCTACGAGGAATCGGTTCTCGTATCGCAGGTGTTCCTGGGTCCCGGTTCGGACGGCAAGCTGACGGTCGAGAAGGTCGTCGCCGATACCGCCAAGTCGCTCGGTGCGCCGATCTCGCTCGAAGGCTTCGTCCGCTTCCAGGTCGGCGAAGGCATCGAAAAGATCGAGTCGGACTTCGCCGACGAAGTGGCAAAGATGAGCGGTACCAAATCGTAGACGCGACCCTCCGGTTGAGGTAGGCCGAACCGCAACGAACGGAATCGACATGCCCTCTTCGTCCAAATATCGCCGGGTCCTCCTGAAAGTCTCCGGCGAGGCATTGATGGGCGACCAGCCTTACGGCATCGACGTTGCCACCGTCGATCGCATCGCCGCCGACGTCGAAGAGGCGATCCATGGCGGCACGCAGATTTGCATGGTGATCGGCGGCGGCAATATCTTCCGTGGCCTGTCGGGTGCGGCCAAGGGCATCGACCGCGCCACCGCTGATTACATGGGCATGCTCGCCACGGTGATGAACGCGCTGGCCATGCAGGCCGCGCTGGAGCGCATCGACATCCCGACTCGGGTCCAGTCCGCGATCCCGATGAGCACAGTCTGCGAACCTTATGTCCGCCGCCGCGCCATGCGCCATCTCGAGAAGGGGCGCGTTGTGATCTTTGCCGCCGGCACCGGCAACCCGTTCTTTACGACCGACACCGCCGCCGCGCTGCGCGCCGCCGAGATGAACTGCGACGCGATGATGAAAGCGACCCAAGTAGACGGCGTCTACAGCGCAGATCCGAAGAAGGTGCCCACCGCGGAGCGCTACGAATTTCTGAGCTATCACGAGGTGTTAACGCGCAATCTTGAAGTGATGGATGCCTCGGCCATCTCGCTGTCGCGCGAAAATAAGATTCCGATCATCGTGTTCTCGATCCATGATCGGGGGTCGCTGGCCCTCGTGCTGAAAGGCAAGGGCAGGTCGACCGTCATCGAGGACCGGACGTAAGGACCGCCATGGCAACCGAGACATATAACAGGGACGAACTGGGCCGGCGCATGCATGGCGCCATCGACACGCTCAAGAAGGAGTTCGCGGGGCTGAGGACGGGGCGCGCCAGCCCGGCGCTGCTCGATCCGGTGCGGGTCGAGGCCTATGGCAATCTGCTGCCTGTTAACCAGGTCGGAAACATCTCGACGCCGGAGCCCCGCATGTTGACGGTCCAGGTATGGGACAAGGCTCTTGCCAAGGCGGTCGACAAGGCGATCCGCGACGCCAATCTCGGGCTAAATCCGCAGATGGACGGACAACTTCTGCGCATTCCGCTACCCGAACTTAACCAGGAAAGGCGCAAGGAACTCGCCAAGCTGGCCGCGAAATATGCCGAGGCCGCCCGCATCGCGGTGCGCAATGTCCGCCGCGATGGAATGGACCTGCTCAAACGCCTCGAAAAAGACCACAAGATAGGCCAGGACGAACACCACAAGCACGGCGATGAATTGCAGAAGGTCACCGACGCGCACATAAAGGAAATCGACTCCGCGCTGCACGGCAAGGAGCAGGAGATCATGCAGGTCTGAAGGGGCCCGCCCGCGAGGAAAGCAGATGGCGTTTGCGCCGAAGTCGCCGACAGTCCTTCCCCGCCACGTCGCGATCATCATGGACCGCAACGGGCGTTGGGCGAAGAAGCGGTTCCTGCCCAGGGAAGCCGGCCATGTGGCAGGCGTTAGCGCGGTGCGAGAGGTCGTCCGCGCCGCTACCGACATCGGACTGGAGTATCTGACTCTCTTTGCCTTCTCGTCGGAGAACTGGAAAAGGCCCCGTCCCGAGGTCAACGCGCTGATGGGTCTGTTCCGCGGCTACTTCCGCAGCGACCTGGACGAGCTCCATGACCGCAATGTCCGCGTGCGCAT
>DATEZM010000102.1:0-2204 GCA_035255625.1 Rhizomicrobium sp.
ACCCGAAGGGCGCGCTGTCGCAGATCCATCCACAGCGGCTGGGATCGACCGTGCTCAAGGCTCTGGCCGAACGGACCGGCATCAACACCGCCGAAGTGGACGACGTGATCTGGGGCACGAGTTCGCAGCGCGGCCCGCAGAGCTGCGACCTCGGCCGGATGTCGGCGCTCGACGCCGGCTACGACATGCGCTCGAGCGGCGTGACGCTGGATCGGTTCTGCGGTTCGGGCATCACGTCGGTGAACCTCGCGGCGTCGACGATCATGGCCGGCATGGCCGATCTGGTCGTGGCCGGCGGTACGGAGATGATGTCCATGCCCAACCGCCGGAGCGCCGAGGACGGCCCACCGCTGTTTGACACCGGCAATCTCCATCTGCGCGCACTTCATCCTCAGACCAACCAGGGTGTATGTGCCGACGCCATCGCGACCAAGGAAGGTATTTCGCGCACGGATGTGGACGCACTGGCACTCGAAAGCCAGAGGCGTGCCGCTGCTGCAATCGCCGGTGGCCATTTCGCCAAGAGCCTGGTTGCTGTTCACAACGACGACGGGTCCGTGGCGTTGGATCGCGAGGAATTTCCGCGCCCGAGCACGACCGCGGAAGGGCTCGCGGCGCTCAAGCCATCCTTCGAGCAGCTCGCCGACGTGCCGCTCAATGCTGACGGTCTCACTTTCCGCAAGCTGATCTTGCAGAAGTACCCAGACCTCAAGATCACGCACATCCATCATGCTGGCAATTCTTCGGGCGTGGTCGATGGCTCCGCCGCGTTGCTGTTAGCTTCGCCAGACTATGCCAAGGCCCACGGCCTCAAGCCGCGCGCCCGCGTCGTGGCGACGGCCAACCAAGGCGACTGCCCGACGCTGATGCTAAACGCGCCCGTTCCGGCCGCCCGGCGCGTGCTTGCGCGGGCGGGATTGAAGCTCGAGGACATCGACCTGTTCGAGGTCAACGAGGCCTTCGCGGTCGTTGCGGAGAAATTCATCCGTGACCTCAAGCTCGACCGCAACAAGGTCAATGTGAATGGCGGCGCGATGGCGCTCGGTCATCCGATCGGCGCCACTGGCTCGATGTTGATCGGAACGATGCTGGACGAGCTAGAACGGCGCGACCTGAGACGCGGCCTGATCACGATGTGCGCCGGCGGCGGGATGGCACCAGCGATCATCATCGAGCGGGTGCACTGACCTATCGCTACTGCGAAGGCAGGAGCGACATGTCAGATATCCAGTTCGCACCAGATCGGAACGTGGTCCGAGGGCTTCTCGCGTTCGCGGATGTGTTTGTCGATGGCGCAACTTTTCAGCCGGTCGGCGGCCTGTGGCGTCAGCATGATGTGGTCGATCCGGATGCCGTTGTTGCAGTCGAATGACCCGGCGAAGTAGTCCCAGAATGTGTATTGATGTGGCTCGCCGTTGCAGGCGCGAAACGCGTCGGTGTAGCCGAGATTCGACAGCTTTCTGAAATTGGCCCGCGACTCCGGCTGATAGAGGGCGTCCTTCATCCAGTTCTTGGGATTCTTGCAGTCCTCCGGCATGGGGATGATGTTGTAATCACCCATCAGCGCGGCCGGTTCTTCGCTGGCCAGCAAGTCCTTGGCGCGTTTGTTCAGTCTCTCGTGCCAGGCAAGCTTGTAAGTGAATTTGTCGGTCCCGACAGGATTGCCGTTCGGCGCATAGATTGAGGCAATGCGGATTGCACCGCTGTCGCCGGGTATAATGGCTTCCATGTACCGCGAATGGTTGTCGGCATCATCGCCAGGAAGGCGCGGTGTGACGTCTTCCATCGGTCGCTTCGAGAGTATAGCTACGCCGTTGTAGCTTTTTTGGCCGTGGACGGCGCAGTTGTATCCCAGCGCTTCGATCGGCTCGCGCGGAAATTGCTCGTCCTGACATTTCAATTCCTGGAGGCACACGATATCGGGCCGCGCTTCCTGAAGCCACGCGACAGCCGCATCGATGCGGGTGCGGATCGAATTGACGTTCCATGTCGCGATCTTCATTGGCTGCAGCTTCTCACGAACCGGCCGACACCGTCGACCCGGCCGGCGCTCAGAATATCAATCGCCGAAATCGCTAGATACGAGCCCAACCTTCTCGGCCGAGTGCTTCCATCGGCCTGAAGCGGGTTTTGTAAGCCATCTTGTCGCTGCCTTCGACCCAATAGCCCAGATAGACGTGCGGCAGACCGCGGCTTTTTGCGTC
>DATEZM010000103.1:0-4868 GCA_035255625.1 Rhizomicrobium sp.
CACGCTGACCAACAAGATGGCGCCGGCCCTGCGCAAGGTCTACGACCAGATGCCGGAGCCGCGCTATGTGATCTCGATGGGCTCCTGTGCCAATGGCGGCGGCTATTACCACTATTCCTATGCCGTCGTGCGCGGCTGCGACCGGATCGTGCCGGTCGACATCTATGTGCCGGGTTGCCCGCCGACTGCCGAGGCGCTGATGTACGGCATCATGCTTCTGCAGCGGAAAATCCGCCGCACCGGAACGATCGATCGGTAATGGCAGATCTCTCCGCCCTCGCTGCCCATCTTGGGGAAGCCCTGCCGGGCGCCATCTCCGCGCATCGCGCTGCCGTCGGCGAATTGTCGGTCGACGTCCTGCCGGGCGAGATCGTGCGCGTGATGAGCTTCCTGCGCGACGATCCGGCCTGCGAGTTCAAGATCCTGGTGGACATCTGCGGCGTCGACTGGCCGGAGCGCACCAAGCGCTTCGACGTTGTCTATCACCTTTTGTCGCTGACCAAGAACATGCGGTTGCGCGCGCATGTGCACGTCGCCGAGGACGAGGCCGTGCCCTCCATCGTCGGCGTTTATCCCGCCGCCAACTGGTTCGAGCGCGAGACTTTCGACATGTACGGAATCGCGTTCAGCGATCATCCGGATCTGCGCCGCATCCTCACCGACTACGGCTTCTCCGGCCATCCGCTGCGCAAGGATTTCCCGCTCACCGGCTATGTCGAAGTGCGCTACGACGACCAGCTCAAGCGCGTCGTCTACCAGCCGGTGCAGCTGGTGCAGGAATTCCGCGACTTCGATTTTATGTCGCCCTGGGAAGGCGCGCCGCACATCATCGAGAACGTCGCCTTGGCGCCGGGCGTTGGGTCCGGAAATCCGGGGAGGAAGGCATGAGCGTCGCGCTCGAAAATGCCGATCCCGGCAACAAATCCGGTTCCGAGGAAGGGCAGATAACGCTCAACTTCGGCCCCCAGCATCCGGCTGCGCATGGCGTGCTGCGCCTTGTCCTCGATCTCGACGGTGAGATCGTCACGCGCGTCGATCCGCATATCGGCCTGCTGCATCGCGGCACCGAGAAGCTGATCGAGCACAAGACCTATCTCCAGAACATCGGCTATTTCGACCGTCTCGACTATGTCGCGCCGATGAACCAGGAGCACGCTTTCGTGCTCGCCATCGAGAAGCTGCTCGGAATCGATGTACCGGCGCGCGGCCAGTACATCCGCGTGCTGTTCTCCGAGCTCGGCCGGCTGATGAACCACATCCTCAACGTGACGTTCCAGGCGCTGGATGTCGGCGCGCTCACACCGCCGCTGTGGGGCATGGAAAGCCGCGAGACGATGCTGTCGTTCTATGAGCGGGTGTCCGGCTCGCGCATGCACGCCAAGTATTTCCGCCCCGGCGGTGTGCATCAGGATCTGCCGCCCGGCCTGCTCGACGACATCGGCAGGTTCTGCGACGGCTATCTGAAGGTGCTCGACGACATCGATGCGCTGCTGATCGAGAACCGCATCTTCAAGCAGCGCAATGTCGACATCGGCGTGATCACAAGGGCCGATGCCGAGATGTGGGGCTTTTCCGGCGTGATGCTGCGCTCCGCCGGCGTCGCCTGGGACCTGCGCCGCGCGCAACCTTACGAGTGCTACAACGATCTCGACTTCCAGATCCCGATCGGCCGCAACGGCGACTGTTACGACCGGTACGTCATGCGCATGGAAGAGATGCGCCAGTCGGTCAAGATCATCCATCAGTGCATCGCGAAGATGCCCGCAGGCCCGGTCTCGTCCGCTGACAACAAGGTGGTGCCGCCCAAGCGCGCCGAGATGAAGTCGTCGATGGAAGCCCTGATCCATCACTTCAAGCTCTACACCGAAGGCTTCCATGTGCCGCAAGGCGAAGCTTATGCCGCCGTCGAGGCGCCGAAGGGCGAGTTCGGCGTCTATCTCGTTTCCGACGGCTCCAACAAGCCCTATCGCTGCAAGATTCGCGCGCCCTCCTTCGTGCATCTCCAGGCGATGGACTACATGAACAAGGGCCACATGCTGGCCGATGTCTCCGCCGTGCTCGGCTCGCTCGACATCGTGTTCGGCGAGGTGGATCGATGAGCGTCCGCCGTCTTGCCCCGCCCGAACTCCAGCCCGCCTCGTTCGAGTTCGATCGCGAGAACCTGGCGCGCGTGGAAAAGGAGATCGCGAAATATCCGCCGGGCCGCCAGGCCTCGGCGGTGATCTCGCTCCTGTGGATCGGCCAGGAACAGGAAGGCTGGGTCACGCACCCGATGGTCGAGGCGGTTGGCTGCCGCCTCGACATGCCGTTCATCCGCGTGCTGGAGGTCGCGACCTTCTACACGATGTTCAACCTCGTGCCGGTCGGCAAATTCCATCTTCAGGTTTGCACCACGCCGCCCTGCACGCTGCGCGGCTCCGACGATGTGATGGCGGTGTGCAAGAAGTTGATCGGGCCAGCCCAGATGACGCCGACCGCCGACGGCATGCTGTCCTGGACCGAAGTCGAATGCATCGGAGCCTGCACCAACGCGCCGGTGTTCCAGGTCTACAAGGATTTCTACGAAGACCTCACCGCCGAAAGCACGGCGCGCTTGATCGAGGCCTTCCGCCGCGGCGAACAGCCGAAGCCCGGCCCGCAGGCCGGCCGCATCGGCTGCGAACCTGCCACCGGCCAGAACACGCTCACCGATCCATCGCTTTACGCGAAGGACCCCGTCTGATGCTTGCCGACAAGGACCGCATCTTCACGAATATCTATGGGTTTCAGGACAAGAGCCTGAAGGGCGTGAAGGCGCGCGGGCTCTGGGACAACACCAAGAAGATTCTCGAACTCGGCCCTGAAGCAATCTGCGAAGTCGTCAAGAAGTCGGGCCTACGCGGCCGTGGCGGCGCCGGTTTCGCCACTGGCCTCAAATGGACCTTCATGCCGAAAGAGGTGAAGGACCGGCCCCACTATCTCGTCGTCAACGCAGACGAATCCGAGCCCGGCACCTGCAAGGACCGGGAGATCATGCGCAACGATCCGCATCATCTCATCGAAGGCTGCATGATCGCCTGCTTCGCAATGCGGTCGCACACCGCCTACATCTATATCCGCGGCGAGTTCGTGCGAGAGCGCGAGGCGCTGCAGGCCGCGATCGACGAATGCTATGCCGCCAAGCTGATCGGCAAGGACAACGTCAACGGCTGGGACTTCGATTGCTTTGTCCATCACGGCGCCGGCGCCTATATCTGCGGCGAAGAGACGGCACTGCTCGAGAGCTTCGAGGGCAAGAAGGGCTTGCCGCGTATGAAACCGCCATTCCCGGCGAACATGGGCATCTATGGCTGTCCGACGACCGTGAACAATGTCGAGTCCATCGCCGTGGTGCCGACCATCATGCGCCGCGGCGCCGAATGGTTCGCCGGCATCGGACGGGCCAACAACACCGGAACCAAGCTGTTCCAGATCAGCGGCCATGTGAACACGCCCTGCGTCGTCGAGGAGGCGCTCGGCATTCCGATGCGCGAGCTGATCGAGAAGTACGCCGGCGGCGTGCATGGTGGCTGGGACAATCTGCTCGCCGTGATCCCGGGCGGCGCGTCGTGCCCGATGATCCCGAAAGCGGTGTGCGACGAAGTCATCATGGATTTCGATGCGCTCAAGGCGGTGAACTCATCGCTCGGCACCGCCGCCGTCATCGTAATGGACAAGAGCACCGATCTGGTGAAGTTGATCGCGCGCTATGCCTATTTCTACAAGCACGAGAGCTGCGGCCAGTGTACGCCATGTCGCGAAGGCACCGGCTGGATGTGGCGCGTGATGCGGCGTCTCGAGACCGGCGACGCGCGGGTCGAAGAGATCGACCAGCTCTGGGAAGTCGGCAAGCAGTGCGAGGGCCACACGATCTGCGGTCTTGGCGACGCCGCACCTTGGCCGATCCAGGGCCTGATCCGCCACTTTCGTCCCGAGCTCGAACGGCGCATCGCCGGACGCGCCAAGATGGCGGCGGAGTAGGGTGATGGCAAAACACCTCGCGCAATACAACGTGGCGCGCTTCAAAGGTGGCGACAAGAACGGTCCGCATCTGGCCGATTTCCACGTCAATCTCGATCGCATTAACGCGCTCGGCGACCGCATGCATGGCTTCGTCTGGCGTTACAAGACCGCCGAGGGCGAGAACGCACCGGCACTGACTGTGCCCGGGCAGGGCGAGGAGATCGCCGCGAACCTCACCGTGTGGGAGAGCGTCGAGACGCTCGAGACCTTTGTGTGGAGCACCATCCACGCCAAGATTTACGCGCGCAAGCACGAGTTCTTCGAGACGCCCGCCGAGCCCTATCTCGTCATGTGGTGGATCGATGCCGGCCACATCCCCACCCTCGAAGAGGCGCAAGCGTGTCTCGATCATCTCATCGCCAACGGCCCCAGTGCGCATGCGTTCGGCTGGGAGTCCGCGCCTGCCGCCAAGCTATGGCGCGAGAAGAGGTGCGCCTGATGCCGTCGCGCAAGCTCATCATAGACGGCACGGAGATCGAGGCGGACGACAACGCTACGCTGCTGCAGGTGTGCGAACGGACCGGCGCCGAGATTCCGCGCTTCTGCTATCACGAGCGCTTGTCGGTCGCCGGCAATTGCCGCATGTGTCTCGTCGAATGGGTCGGCGCGCCCAAGCCGCAGGCCTCCTGTGCGCTTCAGATCAAAGACATAATGCCGAACCGCGATGGCACGCCGGCCAAGATCAACACGAAATCCGACATCGCCCGTAAGGCACGCGAAGGCGTGATGGAATTCCTGCTCATCAACCATCCGCTCGATTGTCCGATCTGCGACCAGGGCGGCGAGTGTGATTTGCAGGATCAGGCGATGGGCTATGGCCGCGCCGC
>DATEZM010000104.1:0-8636 GCA_035255625.1 Rhizomicrobium sp.
GGCATGGTCAGCTCGTCGAAGCTGCCATAGATGCCGTCGTTGATGTAAAGCCGGTCGCCCTTGCGCAGGACAACTTGGGTGATCAGCGACATGCCTTCGGCGCACAGGGCGCGACCCGGCTCGCACAAGACCGGCAGGTCGTCACGCTCCAGGATGCTGAGCGCCTCGCGGATGGTGTCGAAATACCAGGTGTAAGGCGGGATCTCGTTGTTGGAATCGGGCCCCGGAAAGCCGCCGCCGATGTCGAGCGCCGCGATCTCGACGCCGGCGAGCATGAGCGTGCGCCGCGCCAGATCCACGGCCTGCGCATAGGAGAAGGGCGAGAGGCTTTGCGAGCCGACATGGAAGGTGAGGCAGGGCGCGGCGCCGAGCTCGGCGATTCGCTTCAAGAGGCGCGCGGCCTCTGGCGGCGCGGCGCCAAACTTGCTTGACAGTTCCAGCATGGCGCCGCCGAACTGGGGCGACAGGCGCACGAAGATGCGCAGCTTCTTCGGTTGTCCCGTCTCGGCGATGAGCTTGTCGAGCTCGTAATCGCAATCCACGACATAGTCGGTGACGCCATAGATCTCGAACGCCGCCTTGGCGTGGCCGGGCAGGCGCACCGGTGCCATGAAATGGCAGATCGCGTCGTCGAAGCGCGAGCGCACGCGCTCGATCTCGCCCAGCGAGGCGGTGTCGAAATGGCGGATGCCGCCGGCATAGATGAGGTCGAGCACGCGCGGATTGGGATTGGCCTTCACGGCATAAAGCGCGTCGCCGCGAAAGCCGTCGAGAAAGCGCTTGGCCGCGACGCGGAATTTTTCGGGATGCAGGCAATAGACCGGATTGACCGGCTTCAGCGCCGCGATCGCTTTCTCGACCGTCGCAAAGCGCGGCATGGCGTCGATGACGAGGGGTGCGTTCATCGCCGGCACCTCCTGGGAATTGCGCGGCCTCTTTGGGCCAAAGGGGGGTGGGGGTCAAGAATTTTCAAGACCGTCACGCTAGTGCCGGTAGACCAGCACCGCCATCAGCACCGTGTTTGCCACGAGCAGGATCAGCGCGGTGGGAAGTTGCGCTTTGATGACGCCGTTGCGGTCGGGAAGTTCGAGCAGGGCGGCGGGCACCAGGTTGAAATTCGCCGCCATCGGCGTCATCAGCGTGCCGCAGAACCCGGCGAGCATGCCGATCGCGCTCATCGCGATGGGATCGCCGCCATAGCGGTGCACGATCAGCGGCAGGCCGACGCCCGCCGTCATGACGGGGAAGGCGGCGAACGCATTGCCCATCGCCGCGGTGAACGCCGCCATGCCGACGCAGTAACAGATCACCGCCGCGGTCGGTGTGCCGAGAGGAAGGTAGTCGCTGGCCAGCTTTCCCACCGCGTCGCCGACGCCGGCCAGCGCGAACACCGCGCCCAGCGCCGCCAACATCTGCGGCAGCACCACCGGCCAGCCGATCGTGTCGACCAGCCGGCGACCCTCTTCGAGCGGCGCCAGCACCGGCGGTCGCAGCCAGGCGTAGCAAAGCGCCAGCGCCAACAGCACGCCCAGGCCCAAGAACACCAGTGTCGCCTGTTTCGGATCGGCCAGTCCGGAATGCTTGAAGAACGCGGTGCCGATCAGCGCGGTCAGCGGCAGGATCAGCGCCGGCGCGAACAGCCAGCTGCCGTGCGACTCTGCACTCGCGCGGCGCTCCTCCGGCGAGGTCGTGCGCGGCGCGCCTTTCCTCATCAGTCCGAACCCGCCGACGACGACCAGCGCGATGGCGATCAGCCCATTGGCGAAATTGCCGAGATGCGAGCCCAGCAGGAAACTCGCCGCCAGCAATCCCCAGAACGCCGCATTGCCGAATAATCCCTCGCGCAGACTCAGCACCGCATAAGCCGCGATCAGCGCGCCGCTCAGGATGTAGATGTGTTCGAGCGTGATCATGGCTTACGCAACCGCCTGTCGATCAGCAGCAGCCGCGTCCCATGGATCAGCGCCGCCAGCACCGCGGTGGGGATCGCCCACACCGAAAGCGCGAAGGGTTCGACGAAGATGTGGAATCCCTCCAGCGTGCCTTTGATCAGCAGGACCGAGCCGATGGCGACGAAGATGTCCTCGCCGAAGAACACGCCGATATTCTCCGCCGCCGCCGCATGGGCGCGCAGCCAGAAGCGCTGCGCGGCGCCGAGTTCGCCCACCTGTGCCTCGGCCGCGCCTTCGACCATCGGCGCCAGCAACGGGCGCACCATCTGCGCCTGGCCGCCGAAGGATATGCCGGTCGCCGCCGTGACCTGACGCAGGAGAAAATAAAGCAATAGAAGCCGTCCTGCCGTGGCGCGCCGGAAGCGCGCGATCAGCATCCGCGCCCGCTCCTGCAAGCCATAACGCTCCAGCAGCCCGATCACCGGCAGGGTGAGGAACGCAAGGCTCACCAGCCGCGCATCGTTGAACGCCTTGCCGAACGCTTCGATCATCGCGACCGGCGACAATCCCGCCGCCGTTCCCGTCACGCCGACAGCCACCGCGATCACCAGCAGCGGATTGGCCCTGAGTGCAAAGCCCAGAACGACGACCGCGATGCCGAGCAGCGGCCACATCTCAGGTCGTCTTGACCGGCGCCGACTCTCTGACGAGCGCCATCGCAATCAGACCGACCGCCAGCGCGGCGCTCCAATAGTACGCCGGCGCGAGCGGATCGTGCGTCTTGGCCAGCAGCCAGGTCAGCACGAACTGCGTCGAGCCGCCGAATATCGAGATGGCGAAGGCATAGACGACGGCGACGACGCCGGAACGCACGCGCTTGGGCAATTGCTCGGTCAGGGTCACAATCACCGGCGGCGTGCTCAGCGCCTGGAGCACGGTCACCAACGCAACCATCGCGTAGAACATGAGCGTGGTCCGATAATGGGTGATCATCCAGAATGCTGGAAACACCGCGCAAAGCTGTATCACGCCAGGCACCAGCATCACCGCCTTGCGGCCATAGCGGTCCGACAGCCAGCCGCTAATGGGCTCGAACATCACCGAGAATGCCCCGTTCACGATGATGACTCCGAAAGCCACCGTCTGCGCCATGTGCAAGGTGGTGAGCGCAAAGGTGGTCATGTAGCTGCCGACATAGGAACCGATCGTGCCCGAGGCCAGCATCATCAGCCCCAGCACGATGAGCGCGAGATAGGGCCGCAGCGGTGCGTTGACCGAGATGTCGCCGGTGGTGCCGTCGGGCGCCAGCGCCGCGTCGTCGACCGCGTGCAGCGTCTCGGGCAGGCTGCTTCTCAGCCACAGGCCGAACGGCACGATGGAGGCGCCGGCCAGCATCGCGACGCGCCAACCCCAGTCCTGCAATTGCTGCGGCACCAGATAATAAGCCAGCGTCGTGCTGATCACGCCCGCGACCAGCACACCGAAATCCTGCGTCGCGTACTGGCCCGAGGCGTAGAGGCCGCGCCGCGCCGGCGGCGCCGCCTCGACCAGATAGGCCGTCGTTGGTCCCACTTCGCCGCCCAGCGCGAAGCCCTGCACGATGCGGAAGAAGATAACGAGGACCGGCGCCGCGATTCCGATCGACGCATAGGACGGCGTCAGCGCCACGCCTATCACGCCGATGCCCATCAGCACGAAGGACAGCATCATCGCTGCCTTGCGCCCGATGCGGTCGCCCAGCGGTCCGATCACCATCGCGCCGATGGGCCGCGCGATAAAACCGATGAACGAGGCGCCATAGGCCGCCAGCAAGCTCGCGGTGGGATTGCTTCCCGGAAAGAAGGACCGCGCGATATAGACCGCGAAATAAACGTAGATCAGGAAATCATAGAACCCGAGCGCATTGCCGAGTGACACCGCCGCGACATGGCGCAGAGGAATGGTGCGGGACGCGGAAGGACCGGCCGTCGTCGCACTGCTCATCGGCCATCCCTCACCCCTCGCAGATCAGTGTGCGTTGGATTGCGGGAATTGTCACATCCCGTTCAGGGCTTGAGCGATCTCAGATCTCTAATCGTCTTCTTACCGTCAGCGCTGGGCTGATAGACGTTGGTCATCTCGTGCAGCGCGCGGTTGAAGTCGTCGGCGGTGAGGCCGGTCTCGAACGCGTCGAAACCCGTGCGCACAAGATAAGCGATCTGGTCGTAGAGATAGTCGCCGGCGGCGCGCATCTCGCCGCGAAAGCCCAGCCTCGTGCGCAGCATGCGCGCCCAGGAAAAGCCCCGCCCGTCGCGGAATTTGGGAAACTCGATGACGATCACGCTCAGCCGATCGAGATCGGCGCCCAGAAGTTCGGGCGACTCTTCGGCTTTAAGCCGCACCCCGATCGGCACATTGCGCGCCAGAAGCGCCTCGCGATCCTTCGTGAAACGCACCAGAGATACGATAGCGCCGCCGGCGTCGGGAAGTGCTGCGTCGTCGGCGACGGTGGCGAAATTGTCATCGGCCGCGCTCGCGCGCCCGGCCTCAACCCGCATGAGCGGCATAGAGCTGTTCCTGATAGACTACGTTCTTGAATGGCTCCATGCCGATGCGGCGATAAGTGTCGAGGAAGCGCTCGCCCGGTTCGCGCACCTTCAGATAGTGATCGACCACGCGCTCCACCGCGCCGGTGATCTCATGCTCGCCGAAGCCGGGGCCCATGATGTCGCCGATGGCGGCGTCCTCGGCACCCGAACCGCCAAGCTGAAGCTGGTAGAACTCCACGCCCTTCTTGTCGACGCCCAGGATGCCGATGTGGCCGGCATGGTGGTGGCCGCAGGCATTGATGCAGCCGCTGATCTTGATCTTCAGCTCGCCGATGTCGTGCTGGCGGGAGAGGTCGGCGAACTTTTTCGAGAGCGCCTGGGCGATGGGAATCGAGCGCGCATTGGCGAGGTCGCAATAGTCGAGTCCGGGACAGGCGATGATGTCGGTGATGAGCCCGGCATTGGGCGTCGCCAAATCCAGGTCCTTCAGCCGCGCGAAGATCGCCGGCAGATCGCGCTTCTTCACATGTGGCAGGACCAGGTTCTGCTCGTGGCTGACGCGGATTTCGTCGATGCTGTAGTGGTCCATCAGATCGGCCAGCGCGTCCATCTGCTCGGCACTGGCGTCGCCGGGAATCTGGCCGATGGATTTGAGCGAGATCGTTGCGATGGCATAGCCCGGCGCGCGATGGGCGTGGACATTGGTCTTCATCCAGTCGGCGAAGCCGGCGCCGCCTTCCGGCATCTCGTCGCTTAGTGTCTCGAACTTCGGGGCTGTGAAATAGGCGGTGATGCGCGCCAGCTCCTCGAGCGGCAGCTGCAGCGTGCCCATGCGCTTGATCTCGTCGAACTCGCGGGCGACGCGCCGGCGCATCTCCTCCACGCCGATAGCATTAACCAGGATCTTGATGCGCTGCTTGTGGATGTTGTCGCGCCGGCTGTCCTGGTTGTAGACGCGCAGCACAGCTTCGAGATAGGCGAGAATGTCCTCGCGCTCGACGAACTCGGTCATCGTGTGCGCGATATAGGGCGTGCGGCCCATGCCGCCCCCGGCCATCACTTTATATCCGACGTGGCCCTCATCGTTGCGCACGATCTGCACCGCCATGTCGTGATATTGCAGCGCCGCGCGATCGTGCTCGGTGGCGCCGACCGCGATCTTGAACTTGCGCGCCAGGAAAACGAATTCCGGATGCAGGCTCGACCACTGCCGGATGATCTCGCAAAGCGGGCGCGGATCCTCGATCTCCTCGGGCGTGGCACCGGCGAACTGGTCGGCGGTGACATTGCGGATGCAATTGCCCGACGTCTGGATGCAATGCATCTCCACGCTCGCCAGCTCCGACAGTAAGTCGGGCACATCGACCAGCTTGATCCAGTTGAACTGGAGATTCTGCCGCGTGGTGAAATGGCCGAAGCCCTTGTCATAAACGCGCGCGATATGGGCAAGCTTGCGCAATTGCCTTGACGACAGCGTGCCGTACGGCACCGCGATGCGCAGCATATAGGCGTGCAGCTGCAGATAGAGCCCGTTCATCAGCCTGAGCGGCTTGAACTGGTCCTCGGTCAGCGCGCCGGAGAGCCGCCGCTCGACCTGGCCGCGGAACTGGGCAACGCGCTCGGCGACGAATTTCGCGTCGAACTCGTCATAGCGATACATCGAAGGCTCCCAGCGCCTGCTTGCCTTCGCCGCGCACGGTCGGTCCCTTGGCGCGGATGATCTCGCGCTCCTTCGCCGGCTTGATGTCTCCGCCAGCGACCTTCACATCGAACAGATAGGGATTCACGACCTTGTTTTCGGTCACATAATTCATGGCTTGCGCCAGTGCGATGTCCGCTGTCTTGGGGTCGGTGAACACCTCGCCCTCGCTAAGCGCCAGCACCCAGTCGCCCGCCTTCCAATAAAGCACCTCGCCGTCGCGAAGCCGGTTGGCGGTGATCATCTGCGGCTCTTGGGCCTTGGCCATAGGCGCTAAATCACATGCCGGGCGATGAACTTCAAGACTTCACATGCTCGATATGTGAATTTCGAATAATAACAGAGATTGCATGTAGTAAGGGGAAGCCCTTACGCTCGCATGCAATTCCGGAATCCGGCGCATGACCCAGTTCCGCGTGAAAGAGATCTGGCGCTATCCCGTCAAGTCGATGCAGGGCGAGCGGCTCGGGCAATGCCAGCTGACCGCGGGCGGCATCCCGCTCGACCGCGGCTGGGCACTGTATGACGAGGAGAGCCAGCGGATCCGCGGCGCCAAATGGATCGGCGAACTCATGATCTGCGCGGCGCGCTTCATCGACGGCACCAGCGCCGGCACCGTGCCGCATGTCGAGATCGCGCTGCCGTCCGGTGCGCGTGTCCGCTCCGACGATCCGGCCGTACATGACGTGCTATCGGACGCGCTCGGCCGCAAGGTCACGCTCCTGCCGCTGCCGCAGGATGGAAACTATTTCGACGCCTGTCCCGTGCATGTGCTGACTGAGGCGTCGCTGCGTCATCTGCGCAAGCTTGCGCCGGACTCGCAGATCGACGCGCGCCGCTTCCGCCCCAACTTCGTCCTGGAAGGCGAGGGCGACGGGTTGGTCGAGAATGGCTGGACCGGCCGCGATGCCAGGCTCGGCCACGCCGATATCTCGATCCTGCGGACGACCGGGCGCTGCATCATGACGACGCGCGCCCAGCCGGGGCTCGCCCAGGACGCCGAGATCCTGAAGACGTTGATCCGCGACACCGAACAAATGTTTGGCGTCTATGCCATGGTCGGCTGCCCCGGCACCGTCGCCGTCGGCGACGCCCTGGTGCTTGCGGGCGCAACCTAGGCCCTGTTTACAAGGTGATCGGCGCGTGACTCTGAGACTGGAGCGAGCGATGAAGTTTTTGATCTTTGCTCTTTGTGCGGTGATTGCGCTTGGGTGCGAACGCGCGTTGGCGAACCCTTGGCAGCCGTCTCCAGGTCACACGCAAGTGCCGATATGGCCGAACGCGGCGCCCGATGCGCAGCCGGTTCCGGGCCCCGAAAGTGTGGCGACCGGTCACCATCTCGTTGCCGGGCGTCATTATTTGGCGGTCCTGGACGTCTCGCAGCCGACGATGACGATCTATTCCCCAAATGGGAAGAATACCGGAGCCGCGGTCGTGGTGCTTCCCGGCGGTGGCTTTGCGGCGCTCGCGATCGACCTCGAAGGCACGGAGGTCTGCGACTGGCTGACATCGAAGGGCATCGTCTGTGTTCTGTTGAAGTATCGCGTCCCGAGCGAGCCGTATGATTGGCGGTGCGATTGCTATCGCGACAATCTCGCGACATCGACGCGGTCGCTGGAGGATTTGCAAAGAACCATCGGGCTTGTGCGCCTTCGCGCCAGGGAATGGCATATCGACCCGCACAAGATCGGTGTGCTTGGGTTCTCGGCCGGTGGATACCTCGCGGCGGAAATCAGCACGAAATATCGGCAACGCCTATACGCGCCCCTGGATGATGCCGACAAAGAAAGCGCACGCCCGGATTTTGCCGTGCTTGTCTATCCGGGGCATCTCGCGACGGCGAACAACGGCCTCAATCCGAATGTTCCCGTCTCCGGCGAAACACCACCCACATTCCTGGTGCAGGCGGAAAACGACGATACGGACGGCGTCAATCAATCACTGGTCGACTATGCTGCACTGAAGAAAGCCGGCGTGGCGGTGGAGATGCATCTGTACGCACAAGGCGGCCATGCGTTCGGCCTGCGGCGAACACCGTTTCCGATCACAGGCTGGCCCCGGTTGGTCGAGACATGGCTGCGCACAATTGGGGTGACGTCCAAGTAGCGGCACGCACATGCGCCCTTGAGGTCCCCTTTTCGGCACTTCGTGAGCAGGGTCCCGCCGGTTGCACGGCCCCGCCTCTGCTGGCACGGTTCGAGCCGATGGGTGAGGAATCGGGGCAACCTCCGGAGGAACCGCACGGGCTGGTGCAGGTGGCCGCGCGTCTGAGGTCCAGGCATGGCTGAAGAATTTCCCGGCGGACCGGCGATGGCGGCGCAGATTGCGCTCAAGGAGGGTGGGCCCGCCGCGGAGGACGCGCGCGACTATCTGCGCAAGCAATCGCGCCTCACCGATCTGCAGATCGAGAATCTCCAGAAACAGGACGAATACGAGACCTCGCATCTGCGCTGGCGGCGCTTCAACGACCAGATGGGCGGCGCGCTGCAGATGATGCTGGTTGCCATCGGCGTTCTT
>DATEZM010000105.1:0-2402 GCA_035255625.1 Rhizomicrobium sp.
GTCGCCATGCTTGAGGGCGAGGATGGGTCCGCGACTAAATTCGTCATAGCGCATCACGGCGCGGGCCTTGTCGAAGAAGGGCGGACGCGCGAGGCAGGCCGCACAGAGCGTGTCCGGGCCAAAATCGAAGTCGAATGGCAGTCCGCAGCGGGCGCACATCGGGCCGTCGAGGAAGCGGATCTTTTGCCAGCACTCGGCGCAAAGCGCGCCGGGCTCAGCCACCTGGGCGCGGCAGGCGATGCAGAGCGGCGGATAGACGAAATCGAGCACCGCCCGTCCGACGCGCCTGATCCCGCCCTGCAATCCCCCGCTCATGTGGATTAGTCTAGCGCAATGACCGAAGGACCGCCGCTGATATTCGATCGCAAGACGATCGCGCTGCGTCGCGAGCGAGCACGCCGCAGCGAAAGCGACGCGTTCCTGGCACGAATGGCCGCCCAGGGGATTGGCGAGCGGCTCGCGGCTGTGAAGCGCAGTTTCGAAAATGGCTATGTCCTCGATACGTCTGACGGAGCGATGGTCATTCTCGATGACTGGGCGCGGCAATGGGACTACGCGACCGCCGGAGAGAAAGAGGCCCTACCCCCTGCCTACGAAAGCAATGACCTCGCGATCAGTGTCTTGTCTCTTCAAACGGTCAACGATCTGCCCGGCGTGTTGCGCCAATTGCTTCATGTCCTAAAACCCGACGGTCTGTTTCTGGCCGCGATGTTTTGCAGCGAGACACTGACCGAATTGCGGCAGTCGCTGGCTGCCGCGGAGATCGAGACTACCGGCGGCGTCAGCCCACGCGTCGCTCCTTTTGCCGACGTGCGAGACCTCGGCGGCCTGTTACAGCGCGCCGGCTTCGCGCTACCGGTTGCGGACGTGGAGCGCACGGTGGTGCGCTATGGCGATTTCATGGCCCTCGTGCACGATCTGCGCGCACTCGGGGAAACCAACGCACTCGTCGAACGCAGCCGCAAGCCGATACGCCGCGCCATGCTGGCGGCGACAGCGCAGCACTACGCGGAGAACTTCTCCGATCCCGACGGCAAATTGCGCGCGACGTTCGATATTGTCTATCTGACCGGCTGGGCGCCGCATGAGAGCCAGCAGAGGCCGCTGGTGCCCGGCAGCGCGAAGGCACGGCTTGCCGATGCCTTGGGTACGAGAGAGCTTCGTAGCGGCGACGCGCCGCCGAAGCGTCAGAGATAACCTGCCAGCGAGTTGAAGAACGACGTCAAGGTCGTGCCGAGGTTCTGCACGGAAGCGAAGACCACGATGGAGATGATGCTGGCGACCATGGCGTACTCGATGGCCGTGGCGCCGCGCGGATCGCGGGCGAAGCGGCTCACAGCAGATCGCGCAGCATCGCGATGAGCGGCACGTCCGCCGGCGGCATCGGATATTGCGCCAGATCGCGCGGGCGCGCCCACTTCAGCGCGCTGTGCTCGCGCGGCATGGGCGTGCCCTCCCAGCGCCGGCATACGTAGAGCGGCATCAGCAGGTGAAAATCGGAATAGAGGTGCGAGGCGAAAGTAAAGGGCGCGAGACAGGGCTCGCTCACCACGATCCCCAGCTCCTCGGCCAGTTCGCGTATAACCGTCTCTTCCGGACGTTCGCCCGGCTCGATCTTCCCGCCCGGAAATTCCCATAGACCCGCCATCGCCTTTCCCGGCGGTCTTTGCGCAATCAATACGCGGCCGTCCGGATCAATCAGGGCGCACGCCGCCACAAGAACAAGCCTGAGCCCTGATCCGGTCACGATGGCGGCATCCCATTAATGTCGAGTTAAAATCTGACCCCAAACAAACCTAAAACCGGCGTTCCGACAGCGAGGGCAGGCATTCAGTCTGGCCGCCCGTCCACGCCCTGTGCAGCTTCGGAGCCAGACTTGGTCGGCGGCCCCTTCAGTAGCCATTCGAGTCCGACGCCCAGCAGTGCGCCTACGAGCGGTCCGACAACATAGAGCCACGACTGCCCGAGTTCGCCCCGCGCAAGATCGATAGCGACGGAGCGCGCGGGATTCATGGACGCACCGCTGATCGATCCGGCCCAAATTCCCGCGACTGCGATATAGCCGCCGACCGCAATCGCTGCGTTCGACCCAACGTTGCGGGCACCGGACGCGGTTCCCAGAATGGTGTTGACCAGTCCGGCAGTCAGAACGATCTCGACGATCAAGGCTTTGAGATCGGAGACCCCGTCGCCGGGTATGGTCGCGCCGAGATGTCCCTCCGTGCCGAAGACGAAGGTCAAAAGTGCTGCGGCTGCGATACCACCCAGGAGTTGCCCAACGATGTAGCCGGGCGCGCGCGCCCACGGGAAATTGCCTCGCAATGAGAAGGCCAGCGTGACGGCGGGATTGAGGTGGGCGCCGCTGACACTGCCCATGAAATAGATGATCACCATAACGATGA